>JABMPI010000243.1 GCA_013203755.1 Bacteroidota bacterium | reverse complement strand
GGTCATTACAAAGGGATAGACCAACGAATTCGGGACCATTATATTACCATGGAAATTTCTATTGGCGATTATGTATTAACTGGTGGAGAATTAGCTGCAGCAATTATTACAGACAGTGTAGTGCGACTTTTGCCAGGTGTGCTTTCCGACGAAACCTCGGCATTAACCGATTCGTTTCAGGACAATTTATTAAGCCCGCCTGTTTTTACCCGCCCGGCAGAATACAAAGGCATGAAAGTACCCGAAGTTCTTTTAAGCGGCAATGACAAACTGGTAGACGACTGGAAACACGACCAGGCCATGGAACGAACAAAAAAAATGAGACCCGATTTGTATAAGAAATTCTTAAAGGATTATTGATGAAGGATGAATGAAAAACAACGAAACAGTTTTTCTATTCTTTTCTTTCTTTTCTGTACTAAAGACTTACAACTAACTACTAACGACTTCCCTCAAAACCTCTGGCAGATTTTTCTATATGCACAGTATTTGCATTTATCTGTATGCGAAGTTTGGCTAAAAGTATTTTCAGTTGAATAAATTTCGCTTACCAAACCCTTTAAACCAGCAACCAATTCCCCTTCCAATTCCTGAAAAGAAAAATTGTGTTTATCCCATTTTATATTGGGTGAATGATTCTCTTCAAACAGTTTTCGTAAACTGTAAATAGCGGGCTGAATATCGATGTTCTTCGATTCTTCAGACAAAGCCCAGCTATAAATTAAAGCCTGCAAAATTTCCTTTTTAGGATCTTTTAAATCCCGCCCAAAAAGCTCATCAATAGTTTTGAAAGAGAAACCTTTTACATTTCCGGTTTTATAATCCAGCACACGGGTTGTTCCGTTTAATTGGTCAACCCTATCGATTTTACCACCAATAAAAATAGTAGTTGGTCTGCCATTTACACCTACCTGAAACGAGGTTTGATATTTTTTCTCAAGACTAACCAAAGTCCAGGGAGCAATATCTTTATCAACTTTTAGCAGCTGGCTCAAATAAGTTTTAATATTTTCATAAATCAGCAAAGTTTTACCCTCCAAAACCACCTTTTTCCTTCTGCCTGGTTTCTCCCTAAAATAATGAGTTGCTATTTGTTTTGTAATTTCATTGGCTATTACAACCTTGTTTTTCTGAATGCCTTCAATATCCGACTTATCTAAAACCTGTCCTTCGAAAGGTTTGTATAATGCTTCAATTGTATCATGAAAAATATTTCCGAATATCATTCCATCAATCTCCTCTTTTACCTCATCAGGTTCGGGAAGTCCAACCGCATAACGAAAATAGAAGCGTAAACTGCATTGCAAATAAGTATTTATTGCGCTTGGCGAAAGTGGATGTTCCAGCGTGTTTTTGCTCAATAGTTTATCAACTATCTGTTTTGAGCTTTCGATTAGAATGGGTTTTATTGGTTCGTTTGCAAAAGAAAAATCAAGGTTTAGCATTTCGGGTTTGTGTACCGAATCGTATTGTAACTGGAATCCGTAACGACTTAATTCGCCGGTATTTATTCCATCTTTAACCACACTGTAAGTAGATGTAACATTTTTTGCCCGTTGAATTAATCTGTAAAAATAGTAGGAATACATGGCGTCCTGCTCATCAATTCCAGGCAGGCCAAAACCTTTTCTGATATTGAAAGGAATAAACGAAGGTGCGGTAAACTTGCGAGGCCATTTATTTTCGTTGAGGCCAAGAATTATCAGGTTTTTAAAATCGAGGCAGCGGGTTTCCAGAATTCCCATCACCTGAACACCACTTAAAGGTTCGCCTTCAAAAGCCACAGAAACCTTACTCAGATATTGCGAGAACAGACGAAAATAAACCGCTTCACTAATTTCCTGCTTTTGTTCAACCAATACATTTTTTACCACCGCCTCTAACTTTTCGATGGCCTGATAAATGGAATAGATAATTTCCAGCAACATTTTATTATCTGTTTCTGCACTTTTTAGCTTTTGGTAAATACCGCCCAAAACATCTAAAAAATAACGACTGTAATCTTCTACTTTTTTAGGAACTGAAAATAAGAGAGTATGAAAATCGGTAAAATTAATTTCTTTTAATTCTATAGTAATCCTGTTTTTCAACCGTACTTCTGTAACAAAAGCCTTTCCTTTTTCGGTTTCCCAATGCCCCAGAAGCTGATGGTTTAAAATATCGGTTACATAACGATGATAAGCAATTGTACCACGCTGTTCATCCAATTTTTTATTTTTTAGCTGGTTAACCAAAAGCATTAAAAATCCATAAATCATGGAATTTTTCACCGGATAACCCATGGTAATATTTACCGTTCCAATATCTGTAGGAATTGCTCCCAATGACGAAAACAAAAGCGATTCATCGGCTAAAACAATGGCGGTGTTATCGAATTGTTTTGAAAAATCGGACTCGGTTTCTTTAAGAAAATTTGGTATTTGCTGCGACTGCCCATAAATCGACGAGACCGCAACCATTTTTACATTTTTCTTTTGATTGAAGATTTCAGAGTTAAAACTAAAATCGCCCGGAGGCGCATAGTTTTTTAAATTCTCTCGCATAAACCGCCCTGCTTCGTTCTTGTTATCCTGCAAATATGCCAGGTCGAAATCCCATAAAAACTCAGCCTTTTGCAAACGTTGCAAATGTGTAAAAAATTTCTTCTCGCAGGCGTTTAAAGCATTTAATCCGACAATGTAATACTTTTTAAAATTGAATTTAAAATCCTTTTCCTTTAAATCTTCAATTACTTGTCGGTCAATCATACCACCAAATGCCAGACTTTTTTGTGTCAATATTTTTTTGAATTCAGAATAAACCGGATACAGCTTCTCCCAAATAGCAAGGTGCTTTTCCTGAAACTCTTTTCGGTCGGTAACGGCTACACTTCCCCAAAAATGTTCCAGCGCCTCCTTCTGTTCCGGGGTCAAATAATCGAAGACTAAGTCAATCTCTTTTATGTCTGAAATATTAGTAAAAATATCTTTTGCATTTACCAGATACCGATCGATGTCGTTAAAGTCGGCTAAAAGTATTTCTCCCCAGAAATAGAATTCATCAAAAGTCTCTTTAGTGTGCGTGTGCTTTTTAAAAACTTCATACAAAATGGAAACCAGCTGTAGTTTTTCTCCCTGGTACAAATCAGAATATCCCGAAATAAGTTCTCCAATTGTTGTGGTTTCGGGAGCCAGAACCGATCCTGATATTTCGTTCTGCAAGTACGATGTAAAAAACACACCAGACCTGCGATTAGGAAAAACTACACAAATGTTATGTAGTTCATCGGAATGTTTTTCAAAAATGTATTTTGCGCACTGCGAAAGAAATCGTTCCATCAAATGTAGTTTCGAGTTTAAAGTTTAAAGTTCAAAGTTTAGTTTGAATTAACAAGAATTAAAAGCGAGAATTTTTGTTATTTTTAGAACTTATAATAATCCAACAGTATCATAAATACAAAACATAAACCAATGAAACGAATTACACTAACCACTTCCATTTTACTTTTTACACTAATTGGATTTGCACAAGACCGTGTAACCGGATTAAATTTTGCCACACGCAGCGAAGTAATCGCACAAAACGGAATGGCTTGTACTAGTCAGCCACTAGCAACACAAGCGGCATTAGATATTTTAAAAGCCGGAGGAAATGCAATAGATGCAGCAATTGCTGCCAATGCTGTTTTGGGCTTGGTTGAACCCACCGGAAACGGGATGGGTGGCGATTTGTTTGCCATTGTGTGGGATGCCAAAACAAAAAAATTGTACGGATTAAATGCAAGCGGTCGTTCGCCCTACGATTTAAAACTCGAATATTTTAAAGAAAATGGATACGAAAAAATACCTTCCCTGGGGCCACTTCCGGTTTCTGTTCCGGGCTGTGTCGATGGTTGGTTTGAATTGCATAATAAGTTTGGAAAACTTCCGATGAGCGAAGTTTTGAATCCTGCTATCCAATACGCAGAAAATGGTTTCCCTTTAACTGAATTAATAGCCTACTACTGGGGAGGCAACTCCCGATCGCTAAAACGCTTCCCCGGGTTCGAGGAAATTTTTATGCCCAAAGGAAAAGCTCCTGCAAAAGGCGAAGTTTTTAAAAATCCATATCTGGCGAAAACGCTGGAACTGGTTGCCAAAAAGGGACGCGATGTTTTTTACAAAGGAGAAATTGCAGAAAAGATAGTTTCGTATGTAAAAGAACAAGGCGGTTTTTTAAGTATGAAAGATTTTGAAGACCACACTTCGGAGTGGGTGGAACCCATCTCAACCAACTACCGTGGTTACGATGTTTGGGAATTGCCTCCAAACGGACAAGGAACAGCAGTTTTACAAATGCTAAATATTTTAGAGAACTACGATATCGAAAAAATGGGTTTTGGCTCGCCGGAATATATGCACGTGTTTATTGAAGCAAAAAAACTAGCTTTTGAAGACCGTGCAAAATATTACTCTGACATGGATTTCAACAAACTCCCCATTGAAGGTTTAATTTCAAAAGAGTACGGTAAACAACGCGCTGAATTAATTAATAAAAATCGGGCAGCACGTTCTTACCCAGCGGGAGAATTGGAACAGGGCAACACTATTTATCTTACCACCGCCGATAAAGACGGAAACATGGTTTCGTTGATACAAAGTAACTACCGCGGAATGGGCTCGGGAATGACACCCGGAAAACTAGGTTTTATTTTACAAGACCGTGGCGAATTGTTTGCGTTGAAAGAGGGACACATGAATATTTACGAACCACACAAACGTCCATTCCACACAATCATCCCCGCATTCATAACAAAAGATGGCGAACCCTATATTAGTTTTGGTTTGATGGGCGGTGCCATGCAACCCCAAGGGCACACCCAAATTGTTTGCAACCTTATCGATTTTGGAATGAATTTACAGGAAGCCGGCGATGCACCACGTATTAACCACAGTGGCTCCAGTCAGCCCACAGGCGAAATAATGACCGACGGCGGTGAAGTTTCTTTGGAAAGCGGTTTCTCGTACCAAACCATTCGCGACTTAATGAGTAAAGGCCATAAAATAGGTTACGAAAAAGGTCCTTATGGTGGTTATCAGGCGATTATGTGGGACAATGTAAATAAAGTTTATTACGGTGCTTCTGAGTCGAGAAAGGATGGACAGGCTGCGGGGTATTAGAGTAAATAAATTTAAGTCTTAAACAATTATAAATTAACAGACAAAAACAATCTAAATGAAACTATTCTTTTCCCTTTTTGTATCTATCTTTTTCGTATTTGCTATTTATCAAACAAATGCACAAATCGACAATATAAACACCTGGGCCGGTGCCAAATGGATTGCCATGGAAGAAATCCCTGATAGCCTGAAATTAGTTCCCGGACTTCATGGCTTGAAGAAAAAGAATAGAAATGGCTACAAAACGCGTTCTATGGTTCCTGTATTTCGGAAGAAATTTGAAGTGGACAAAAGTATTAAAAATGCAACCATCAACATAAGTGGGTTAGGACATTATGAATTGCATGTGAATGGAACTAAAATTGGAAATCGCTTTTTATCTCCCGGCTGGAGCAACTATAATAAACGGCAATTTTACAACACATATGACATTACAAAAAACCTGGGAAATGGCGAAAATGTTATTGGTGTTATAGTTGGAAACGGCTTTTATAATATTAACAACGAAAGATATTGGAAACTTGTAATCGCGTACGGTTATCC
>JABMPI010000242.1 GCA_013203755.1 Bacteroidota bacterium | reverse complement strand
TAACGCGAGTCGGCAGAGTTGTGGCGGTTGTCGCCCATCATCCAGTAATAATCCATTTTAAACGTGTAACTGGTTGCAACTTCCCCATTTATCGAAATTTTATTATCATTAACTTCTAAATCATTGTCTTCGTAAATATCAATAATTCGTTTGTACAACGGAAGGTTATCTAAAGTTAAATCTACCGAAGCTCCTTTAGCAGGTATTGTAATCGGTCCAAAATCGTCTCTACTCCATGGGAAGCGTTCATCAAACGGGAATATGTCTTGTTCCCAAACTCCCTGTTGTCGTAATGTATTATCAATTGCGGTTACATTGGCAAATTCACCTAATTCCTTTTTTACGCCATCAGTTAAAGGAAAATAGTATTGTCCGGCATTTCCTTCCCGGTCGTCGTTGGCAATGTTTAAACGTTCCAGTGCTTTTGGATTAATAGAAGTTCCATTTGTTCTTACCATATAATTTTGTTGCATGCCGTCAAATTGATGCTGAGGTTTTCCATTCACTATAAGCTGTCCACGCACCAATTTTATTTCATCTCCGTGAATTGCAACACATCTTTTAATATAATTCTCACGTTTGTCTACGGGGTGTGTAATAATTTCACCAAACCTACGCTTATCGCCCCAAACAGTTTCTCTGCCCACCGAACGAATTATTGCGTGGTAACTTTGTGTAGGGTAATTTGTAATTACCGTGTCACCCTCAGGAAAGTGAAACACAACCACATCGTTGTTTTTAATTGTGGTGAATCCTGCCAAACGTTTGTAAGGTTGTTTTATCCACTCAACATATGATTTTTTGTTTTTTACCACCGGCATTTTATTGTGTACAAACGGAAACGAAAGTGGTGTATTTGGCGTTTTGGGTCCGTAAGCAGTTTTGCTAACAAAAAGGTAGTCGCCAACCAACAACGATTTTTCCATCGATGACGTTGGAATTGTGTATGCTTCAATAAAAAACATACGAATAAAAGAGGCGGCAATAACTGCAAAAATTATGGCATCCACCCATTCAACTACTTTTGTTTGTCTGCCGTCTGGCGGGTTTTTCTTTTTCCAGAATGCCCAATGTACCTTTTCTGTAATGTAAATATCGAAAATGATTCCCAAACCGATTAACCATAAAAAACTACCCAGCCAGAGAACCCAAAGTAGATAAAGTGTTCCAACGGTTGCAAATTTGAACCATTTGTTTATTAAAATTGTCCTTAACATTTAGTTGTATTTTTTAAATTTTTAATAAGTCTTTCATTGTGAGAATGCCTTTATTGTCAAGGCAATATTCAGCAGCTAAAACAGCTCCAAAGGCAAATCCTTTACGGCTTTTAGCACTGTGTGTAATTTCAATATAATCAATGTCAGATTCAAATTTTACAGTATGAATTCCAGGAACCTGTCCTTCTCTTTCCGATTTAATATTCATTTCACTTTCAGCAGGAGTCTGATCGTTTACCCAACTGTTTTTCGTTGGAAGTATCTCCAAAATATCATCGGCTAAACTAATCGCTGTTCCACTGGGTGCATCCAGTTTTTGTGTGTGATGAACTTCTGTCATTTCAACATCATATTCACTGCGGGGAGCCATTAAATCAGCTAACTTTTTATTCAATTCGAAAAATAAGTTAACACCCACCGAAAAATTGCTTCCGTAGAAAAAAGTTCCGTTTAATTCTTTACACGCATTGTAAACTTCCTCTTTTTTGTCTAACCAACCTGTTGTACCGCTAACCACCGGAGTTCCAGCTTCAAAACATAATTTGTAATTTTTTACTGCTGAATCAGGAATTGTAAATTCGATGGCAACATCGCACTTTTGCAAGTTTGAAATTGTTAAATCATTCGGATTATTAATATCTATTTTCAAACATATTTCATGGCCACGAGAAATTGCAATCTTCTCAATTTCCTTTCCCATTTTTCCGTAACCAATTAAGGCAATTTTCATACGTATCTCTTTTCTGAATTTTAAAATAAGGCACAAAGATAAAATATTAGTTAAATGTACCCAGCTTCTCTTCCAACATAAAATTATTTCGACAAATGAAATGTGTATTCTGGTAAACACAATTAATGTTTCGCTAATTTGCGTTTGGATTTTATTAGACGATTGAAATAAACGAAGAAATTGCTTTAATATACATGCTCCCGATTTTGAAGGCAAATAAAATTCACTAATTTTAAATCCTTTAATTTTAAATATGAATAATATTAAACTTTTTGCAACCGATTTAGATGGAACATTTTTGAAAGACGATCGAACCATCAGCAATAAAAATATGGAAGCTTTGCGTCTTTTAGGCGAAAAGAATATAATCCGGGCGGTTGCAACAGGAAGAAACCTGCGAAAGGTGAAAGAGGTTTTAAATGAGCATGTTCCATTCGATTATGTTGTGTTTTCATCTGGAGCTGGCGTATTCGATTGGAACTTAAAAAAACACATTCATTCACAAAATATTGAAAAAGAATCTGCACAAAAACTCATGCAATATTTTGTTGAAAAGAAATTAAGTTTTCACGCCTTTTATCCGACTCCCGAAAATCACAATCATTGGTATTTTAGGGGAAAAGAATATTGCGAAGAGTTTGAACGATACTTTAGCTTTAACAATGCATTTGCTTCCGAATTAAACAGTAGAAATTTGCCTGCAACAGAATTGTGCCAGTTTCTTATTATCATTCCCGAAGATGGAAAAAAATTCGATGCTATGAAAAGTGAGATTGAGGCTGTGTGTTCTGAGATTCGTGTTGTCCGGACTTCTTCTCCTATAACAGCCGGTTTTATTTGGATTGAAATTTTTCATAAAACAGTTTCAAAAGGAAATGGAGTCAACGAAATTTGTAAATTGCACGAGATAGATCAAAAAGAAACGGTTGGTATTGGTAACGATTATAACGATTTCGATTTATTAGATTTTACAGGACATTCTTTTATTACGAATAATGCACCTTCTGAAATTAAGGATATGTACGAATCTGCCCCAACGAACGAAAACGATGCATTTGCATTTATAACTCAACATCTTGTTAAATAAAATGTTGTAAATCCTATTAATAACACAATTGTTAAATTAAAACCATAAAAAATGAAATTAGTATTTAGTGCATTTTTGCTGTTTAGTACACTTTTACTTTCAGCCCAAACAAATTTAGATTTAAAAAGTACTCTTCCCGAAGACCCCAATGTTAGTAAAGGAGTTTTAGAAAATGGAATGACTTATTATGTGCGTTCTAATGAAACTCCCAAAAACCGCGCAGAACTATTTTTGGTTGTTCGGGCAGGTTCGGTAGATGAAGATGACGACCAGCAAGGTTTGGCGCATTTTGCAGAACACATGTCGTTTAACGGAACTAAAAATTTCCCAAAACATGAGTTGGTTAGTTATTTCGAATCTATTGGGATGGATTTTGGCGCAGAAATTAATGCATATACTAGTTTCGACGAAACAGTTTATACATTAACTGTTCCTTTAGAAGAACCTGAATTTATTGAAAAAGGATTGCAGGTTTTATACGATTGGGCTTGTCAAAATACAGACTCCGATGAAGAGATTAATAACGAACGTGGTATCATTCAGGAAGAATGGCGAGGCAGGAAAAGTGCAAATGAAAGAATGCAGCGAGAATGGTGGCCCGTATTCTTACACAATTCAAAATATGCAGAAAGATTACCTATTGGGAAAATGGATATTGTAAATAATTGTCCACCGGAAGCCTTGCGCCGTTATAGAAAAGATTGGTATCGGCCAGATTTGCAAGCTTTAATTGTAGTGGGAGATTTTGACCAAAACGAGATGGTTGAAAAGATTAAAAATAAATTCACAGTGATTCCGCAGCCTAAAACTCCACGGGAAAAGGAATTCTTTAACATTCCAGATCACAAGGAAACATTGGTTAAAATTGTCACAGATAAAGAGGCACAATATCCATTAGCTTATGTTATGTATAAACATCCCCTGGAAAATTCAAAAACCGTTAAAGATTATCGGCAGACGATTGTTGAAAGCTTATATACCGGAATTATAAATAACAGGCTGGCTGAAAAAACACAACAAGCAGAACCTCCTTTTTTGATGGGACAATCTGCATATACCGAAATTGTTGGCCCTAAAAGTGTTTATATGTCAGTGGCTGTTACTCAAGGTGGTCAAGTAGAAAAAGGCATAAAAGCAGTGCTAATTGAAAACGAACGTGTTAGGAAATTTGGTTTTACCGAGACTGAATTGGAAAGACAAAAAACAGCCGTTTTAAATTCGATGGAAAAAGCGTACAATGAACGTGCGAATCAGAAATCCATTAATTATGCCAACGAATACAAACGTAATTTTCTGATGACGGAAGAACCGTTTCCGGGTATGGAGAATGAATATGAATACTTTAAAACATTTGTACCGGAAATTACTGTTGATGAAACTAACAAATTGGCGGAGAAGTGGGTAACAGACGGGAACAGGGTTGTAGTAGTTACAGCTCCAGAAATTGAGGGGGTAAAGGTACCAACGGAAGAAGAAATGATGGCCATTTTTGAAGACGTGAAAAATACTGAAATTGAAGCTTATGTAGACGCTGTAGCAAATGTACCATTGATTGCAGATGAACCATTTGGAAGTAATGTCGCTGAAGAGAAAAGTCTTGAAAAAGTTGAATCGGTAGAATGGAAACTTGAAAATGGCGCAACTGTAGTTGTAAAAACTACCGATTTTAAAGACGATGAAATTCTGTTTAACGCCTGGAGTTTAGGAGGGAATTCGTTGTATGGAATGGAAGATGATATTTCGGCAGGATTAACAACCAACCTTATTGGAATGAGTGGAATTGCAGAGTTTAATAAAATTACTTTGGATAAAATGCTTTCAGACAAAGTGTTTCGTGTTTCGCCTTTTGTTAGCGAATTGCGCGAAGGTTTTAATGGAAGTTCATCGGTAAAAGATGTTGAAACAATGTTGCAAATGGTTTATCTCCATTTTACCGAGTCTCGTTTTGATGAGGTTAGTTATCAGTCGATGATGACTCAATATGCAACGATTTTAGAAAATAAATCGGCATCACCCGAAGCAGCTTTTCGCGATACGCTTGGTGTTACTCTGGCTAATTACCACGAGCGTTCTCGTCCTATGTCTATTGAATTATTGAAGGAAGCAGATTTTAATCGAATGAAAGTCATCGGGAAAGAGCGTTTTAAAAATGCATCCGATTTTAAATTCTTTTTTGTGGGAAATATTGATGTGGAAACATTTAAACCGCTGGTGGAGAAATATATTGGAGGAATTCCTTCAACATCTGAAAAAGAAAACTGGATTGATTTAGGAATTGAAAAACCCAATGGAGTAATTGATAAATTGGTAAAAAAAGGACAGGAAGATAAAAGTACACAATACATAGTTTTTCATGGTGATTTCGATTATACTTCTGAAAACCGTGTTCAGTTAGATGCGGTGGGTCGGATACTTACAACTCGCTTATTGGAAGTAATTCGCGAAGACAAAAGTGGTGTGTATTCCATTGGAGCTCGTGCATCTTCATCAAAATTTCCAGATGAAAAATATTCTATTACCATTTCATATGGAACTTCGCCAGATAAATTGGTTGAATTGAAAAAGGCAGTTTTAGATATTGTAAAGGAGTTTGCTAAAAAAGGACCAACTACCGATGAATTAGCAAAAGCACAGGAAAAAATGATGCGTGAACGTGAAACTCAAGTTCGTGAAAATCGATTTTGGTTAAGTATTTTAACCAATACTTACTATCTTAAAGATGGTGATTTTTCGGAGTTTGGGGGCTACGAAAATTTGGTAAAAGACCTCTCTGTTAAGTCAACTAAAAAGGCCTTTAAAGAATATTTCGATTTTAAAAATTATATAAGTGTTGCTTTGGCGCCAGCTGAATAATACCAAATGCATGTTAAAATGATTGGTAAAAAAATTGTCCGTCGGCTGACGGACAATTTTTTTGTCGATTATTTTGATAGGTTTGGAATAATATCTGGATCGTATTTTTTGAACGTTAGAAATCTGATATTTTCGCTTCAATAGGTATTTTTGTTTTACTGCACACCTATGTAGTGCCTGCAAGAAAACTCATTTTTCATGTCTTTGATGAGAAAACGTCAAAGACAAGGCTTTTGAAGTTTTGAAAATCAAGGAATTTACTCCGTCCGCCGACGGATGACTGTTTTCAAAACGAGAGTAACGCAGTATTTGGCGTTTTCTTGCAATGACTATGTAAGAAGAAGAAAAATTGACTAGAATTCATTGCTAACATTAAATAGAATTCCATACTACCCTTAGTGAATCAAGAATATTATAACTTTGTGCGATCTTTTATTAGCTGAATTAAAATTAACTGAATAATCATGCATTGTTTATTCTTTCTGTTCAACAACATTAACGCGATACAAAAATGAAACTGGATTACATAGCCGATTTAAATGAATATGGAGACGACGTTGTTCGGCTGTTTGATTTTGACCGTTCGCATTCGATTAAATTTTATCAACTGATTCAAGAATTCTTAGATTCAGGGAAACAAGAACTCAATCTTGCAGATATTGATTTTATTGAAGCACACAATTGCAATTTGATTCTTCGTATTGCGGAAGAAGATGAAGGAATAATAACGGATGATAAAATAAATTTCTTTTGTGAACTCACTCTGAAAGGATATAAACAAATGCTTTTATTGTTAGTCCCTTTTTGTAAAAGGGAAACAACTGGATTTCAGTTTTTGTACGACATTGATTCGCTAACTGATTTTTTATTTGCACCCGGAGCAAAAGAAGAACCTTTAATAACTGAGGATTAACTGTCTGAAATTCTATGCAAAAAAAGCGAGTACATCCGAAAGATAAAGTAGAATTGCACGGCCGAAATAAACACCGTAAACGCTACAATTTTAAATTGCTTTGTGAGAGTTGCCTGGAGTTAATTCCTTTTGTAAAGTTAAATGATTACAACGATGAATCCATCGATTTCTTTAATGCTGAAGCAGTAAAAATGCTTAACACCGCACTGTTGAAACATTTTTACGGAATCAAGTATTGGAGCATCCCCCAAAATTATCTATGTCCTCCCATTCCCGGAAGAGCAGATTATGTTCATTATGTAGCAGATTTGCTAGGGAGCAGTTTCAATAATGAAATTCCAAAAGGCGATAAAATAAAATGCCTCGATATTGGTGTTGGAGCAAATTGTGTCTATCCAATAATTGGAAATTCAGAATATGGTTGGTCTTTTGTTGGTGCCGATATCGATTCGTTGGCTATTGAATCAGCAGCCAAAATAGTTGAATTGAACCCAACATTAAAAGGGGATGTCGAATTACGGGTTCAACAAAATTCAAAGAATATTTTTAATGGCATTATTCGGGAGAAAGAGCGCTTTGATGCAACACTATGTAATCCACCTTTTCATGCTTCGGCAGCGGATGCACAATCTGGAGCATTACGTAAATTAAAAAACCTAAAACAGAAGAACGTAAAAAATGCGTCGCTAAATTTTGGTGGACAAAACAACGAACTCTGGTGCGAAGGGGGCGAAGAACGTTTTGTAACCGACATGATTTTTCAAAGTAAACAGTTTGCTACGTCGTGTTTGTGGTTTACTACTTTAATTTCAAAACAATCAAATTTAAATGGGGTGTATAAAGCACTCAAAAGTGTTGGAGCGGCTGATGTAAAAACAATTCCAATGGGGCAGGGTAATAAAATAAGTAGATTGGTTGCCTGGACATTTCTGACTTCAGCACAGCAGAAAATGTGGACTGAATTAGACTGCAAGTGTATTCCAGAAAAGGAGCAAAACTAATAGCAGCTCCACTGCTTATTTTTCAAAGAACTTTTTTAAAAGGTTCGCACTGGTGAATACCTCGAAACTAAAAAGGAGGATAATTTCGCGTTTCGTTTAATTGTCGGTTATGACTTTCATTTTGTAAAATTCTCTGTTGGCCGCTCGTTAATTTATATTTGGTAAAAACAAATTCAGTTCATCGTTTAAGCTTTATTAACTTTCTTTTTTTTGGATAAAATACTAATTTGTCTTAAATTGAATGTGATAGTGTAAGTCATTCATATATAAATTATTATGTTATGGGATTAGTAGTAGCGCCGATTAAAGAAGGCAAAGTTGATGAATGGAAAAGTTGGAGTGCGGAATTGTCTGGTGAGAAAAGAAGTGAATTCACCGATTTAAACAAAAGACATGGATTAACACGACATGATGTTTGGTTAGCAGAAACACCGGCCGGGGCAATGGCGGTTGTTATACACGAAGGGCCGGGTTCAGATACTTTCATGCAAAATGTAGCTCAATCGGAAAACAGTTTCGATGTTTGGATGAAAGAGAGTATCGAAGATTTGCACGGAATGGATATGGGTGCACCACCTCCGGGACCCATGCCAGTAAAGGTACTTTAAAGACATAAACATTAAACGAGTTAAAAATGGCACAAAAAGGAAAAATTCAGTTAATAATTATAATAACAGCTTCACCAGAACAGACAGAAGAAGGCAACCGTATTTTTCGATTGCATGAGGGGTGGATGGCAGATAGCCATCCTCGTGAGGGAGATAAAGCTTTATTAACGTACGATGTATCTATTGCACCCGAACTGTCAAATCCATTGGATCCAACTTCTGAACCAACCGGGAATACAAATTTTATTCTTGCCGAGGTTTATGAGTCTGGAGCAGGTGTGGAGAATCATTTTAAACTTGCTGAGGAAACATGGAATGAGTTCCCGGCATTTATGAAATGGATAGGCGAATGCAAATCGACAGTGATTCCCGCTGCTGTAATTGAACATTCATTGTGGTAAGTAAAAGGAAAACTGTCTCGTAAATTAGTTTTATAATTGATTTATGAGACAGTTTTTTATTGTTATTTCAATTTCCAAACCTCACTCTCAGCAGTAATTTTAACATCCCAGTTTTGTGGTGGATTTGGTTTATAAATCGGGTCGTTATCTTTTTCGGGGAATGATTTAATATTATCCGCCAGTTGTTTAAAGTTCTTTTCTCTTTCAGAAGTATTTAAGCTGTCAATGAGGTTGTTTTTTTCAAAAGGATCCGTTTGTAAATCGTAGAATTTTTCGGATTGACGATTGGTTCCAACGTACAATTTATAGCGTTCGTTCCTTAAAACCCGGTCGCGAAAAACATACTGGTTTTCAACTCCTTTTTCGGTGAGGCGTGCATTGTTTTGTCCACCCATTCCCAGAATCCATTTTTTATTGGAATGTTGCGATTTTCCAAGCAAAACATCCTTAAAAGAGTGTCCATCAAAAATGTGATTAGATGCTTCTTGAATTTGTTTTTCTGACCTACCAGCCAAATCCGAAAAAGTAGGGTAGAGGTCTGTAAGATCGATTAACGCCTCCGACTTTTGATTGGGTTTAATTTTATCCGGCCAGCTCACAATAAATGGCAAACAGATTCCTGCTTCAATTGTTAACGATTTTCCTCCTTTTACTTTTTGCCCGTTTAAACTGCCGGTAACTCCCTGCGTTGTTCCATTGTCGGTAGTCCAAATTACTATGGTATTGTCCCTAATTTTTGCATCATCCAAAGCTTTAATAATTTCACCGGTAATTTTATCGGTGTACCGAACCATCGCTTTGTGTTTGCCAATTTTGGTGTCTGCTATTTCATCGGGTGTATTTACCAATGGTGTGTGAGTTAAAACCATGGGGTAATAAATAAAAAAAGGCGATTCTTTATTCGTATGAATAAAATCGACAATAAAATCTTTGAAAATATCTGGACCAAATTTGTTATCAAAAGTTTTACTTTCGTTGTTGATGAAAATGTACGGATTTTGGTACCGTTTGCTACTTGCCGGAATTCCTCCTTCATAACCTGTCCACATACAATATTCATCAAAACCATTTTTTGTTAATGCATCGGGTTCTACTCTAAAATCATCAATTTGCCATTTTCCGGCGATGCACGTTTTATAACCTGCCTTTTTCATCTCAATTCCAATCGATGGGTTTAACGATTCATCGAAATGAGCACCGCCGCCCCAGCGAGGAACATCCCAGTGGTTTACCCACCCGTGCCGAAAAGGATATTGTCCGGTTAGCAATGTTGTTCGGGTGGGGGTACATTGTGGCATTGCATAAAAATTATTGAACAACATTCCACTTTCTGCCAGTGCATCTACATTTGGCGTTTCAATATTATCAGCTCCATAACAACTCACCCATTCTTTGCCTAAGTCGTCAACTAAAATTAGAATGATGTTGGGTTTTGATTCTGAAAGCCTTTCTTTTTCTGAATAGTTACCGCACGAAACAATTGCAAGGAGAGAAAAAATAGATATTAGTTTCTTC
>JABMPI010000241.1 GCA_013203755.1 Bacteroidota bacterium | reverse complement strand
GGTTTTTCTTTTTTTATGTATGCATTTTTAATTTGTATCTTTTATCGGTTTGACCATTAATATTGTTAGTACTGCAACAAAACAAAGCACTCCACAAATTGTAAATGCGAGTGGAAAATTCCCCAGATCGCCTAATTTCCCACCTAGTATTGGGAATATTATTCCACCAACTGCGTAAGCCAGGAAAACCCAGCCATAATTTTGACCGAAGTTTTTATTACCAAAAATATCGGCAGTAATAGTTGGAAACAATGAAAATAAACCACCATAATTAAATCCGATTAAAACAGCAAAAATGTACAAAGTAATTTGCATTCCCGCCATCCATTGGAAAAGGATAACAAAAGCTCCTTGTGTTGCCATCATAATAGCAATGGAGGTTTTTCGACCTATCTTATCGCTTATCATTCCCCATAAAATACGCCCCAATCCGTTAAACAGAGCAAAGAAAATTGCCATTGCCAACGTCGCTGCGGCACCAGCAACATCTTTCGAAATTCCGTGGGCTTCCATTGCTTCCATTGGCCAGAGTTTCATTAATCCGATACTCATAAGACCTGCGCCTGCACCAAAAGCATAGGTTAAAACGATTAAATAGAATTGTGTTGTTTTTAACATCTGCCTACTGCTAAAATCAACTGTGCCCGCACTTTTAGCTGTCGTTTTTGTTTCGGCAGGTTTCCATCCCGCAGGTTTCCAGTCGGGTGCCGGAAATACCATCCATATACTGCCTATTAAAATGATTATCAGAAAAATTATACCCAAAACAATAAATGTATTTGATAAGCCAATATTTTTGATCAATTCCCCGCCGCCAAGTGAACCTAGTTTCCCCGCCAGTGCCATCCAGAGCGTTGCTCCAAATCCAAATCCTGCTACTGCCAAACCGGTTATTAGTCCTTTTTTATCGGGATACCAGCGCATTCCAACTGCAATCGGAACAACATATCCCATTCCAATTCCGGCACCTCCAAATATTCCAACAAAAATTAAAGTAGTAATGTAGTTTTCAGCACCTAAAAGTCCTCCAATAATATACCCCGCGCCCAAAGTAATCCCACTGGCGATGGTAAGTTTTCGTGGTCCGTATTTTGGCATTAATCTACCGGCAATAACCATTACAATAGCAAAAACGGCTACTGCAACCGAAAATACGATTTGAGTCTGAGTTTTTGTCCAGCTGCTTTCTACCAACTTGGTTGTAAATACAGACCAGGCGTAAAGGTTTCCAAGAGCAAGTTGAATTAATATGGCTCCAACAACTACCAGGGATCGGTTCATAACTTTTGGTTTATTCATAATTTTATTTTTTGATTTTGAAGAAAAAAGACATCCTCGTTATGAAAATGTCTTTTGTATAATATGATAGTTTATCGTTTAACTTCTACTTTTGCTCCGTCTATAATGTCATCAACAACACCGGGGTCAAGTAATGTGGATGTGTCTCCAAGGTTACTAGCATCGCCTTCACCAATCTTACGAAGGATTCGGCGCATTATTTTTCCTGATCTTGTTTTTGGTAATCCGCTAACAATTTGAATCATATCGGGTTTGGCAATTGGTCCAATAAATTTAGTTACAGTTGCCCTTATTTCTGCCTCAATAGTTCCCCTTTCGGCATCAGTCAGATCTGCGCAAATTACATACGCATAAATTCCCGAGCCTTTAATTGCATGGGGATATCCAACTACAGCCGATTCATTTACTTTTGGATGCTGGTTAATTGCATCTTCAACTTCGGCAGTTCCAATTCGGTGGCCAGAAACATTGATAACGTCATCAATTCTACCAATAATTCGGTAGTAACCTTCTTCGTCGCGTTTGGCTCCGTCGCCGGTTAAATATAATCCCTTAAAAGTTGAAAAATAGGTTTGGAAACATCTTTTATGATCGCCATAAAGTGAGCGAATCATTCCCGGCCATGGAAATTTAATGCACAAGATACCTTCAACACTGTTGCCTTTCAATTCATTTCCTTCAGGATCAACCAAAATGGGTTGAACCCCGGGAAGTGGCAAAGTTGCCAGTGAAGGTTTGGTTGGAGTAATTCCGGCCAGTGGAGAAATCATCATTCCCCCGGTTTCGGTTTGCCACCAGGTATCTACAATTGGGCATCTGTTTTTTCCAACTAAATCGTGGTACCAGCGCCAAGCTTCTTCGTTAATTGGTTCACCAACAGTACCAAGAACTTTGAGGGAACTTAAATCGTGTTTAGTAACCCACTGGTCGCCTTGTGCAACCAATGCACGAATTGCTGTAGGTGCAGTGTAAAACTGGTTGACTTTGTATTTATCTACAACTTCCCAGAAACGCCCTGCATCGGGCCACGTTGGAACACCTTCGAACATAATTGAAGTTGCACCGTCCGCAAGAGGACCATACACAATATAGCTGTGACCTGTTACCCAGCCGATATCAGCGGTGCACCAGTACATATCG
>JABMPI010000240.1 GCA_013203755.1 Bacteroidota bacterium | reverse complement strand
TAGTACTACAGTTGATCCAATGGCTTCAATGTCTTCCTTCCTGAATGGTTTTCCTTCTATTGTATATAAAGTACCAATCAATAGATTCAAATACTGCTCGTCTTTGGTTTTTAGGAACTGGCCTAAAAATTTATCTGCAAATGCAAACTGACTTACACTAAAGTTTTTAATTTCATCCTCAGGACCAATAAAATTATGGCCTTCAATTTCAAGTTCCGGAATTAGGTTTTTGGTTAGCTCAGGCGATTTGAATAACCAATCTACTGCAGGAAATAATCCTTTTAATTGGCTCAAATTCATTTCTTTGTAATCTTTAACCTTGAGGCCAATTAAATGAAATAGGATCTCGCTGCGCAAACGAAGGCTTATGTTAACCAGCATTACACGTGGGGCAATATACAGTAGCTGCTCCAGGGTGAGTTCGTTCCACTCCGAAGGAGTGTGTACGATCACATCTTTTTTTTCGGTTTCAAATTTAATCTCGTTCATTTCTTCGCTTTCTGCCAATATTATATTTACCCATGGTTTCCATAATCTTTTCAACTCCGCGCGATCCGAAATAGAACGACATTATCATCATTCCCCAGTTACCCAGTAGTTCAATATAGGCCTCATTAATATCTAAGCCCACAGCCTCGGTATCAACTATTGAGAAAAATGAATAAACTGTAAGTATGAATATCAATACCATTGGCCTGATATTCTTCGATAGCCAACTGTCAGAATTCATATCGATACGGAGCCGTTCGGTTAATTCACTCTGCAGGTTCTCTTCATGGCTTTTAAGAATCCTCAACATATCCTGTTTAAGTTGTTCCTTTTCTCCGGATGTTGTAACAAAGGTGTCAACCGATTTTGTGAGCTGACTAACTATCCCGTTTTCGCCCGAAAACAGGGATGCTATTTTTGTGAATATTGGATTCATATTGCTATGTATTTGGTTTTACCTTTTACTTTTATTGCCTTTAATACTTGGTTCCTGTTGTTTCCTTCACGGTAACTCATATGAACCCAGCAGGGTGTACCATCTTCGTTTGTGTATTCCCAAATTAATTGATCAAATTCAAGATTATCCCGGATAAAATTGAATATGTCTTCATTGGTGAGTTCTGGAATATTATAAACATCCGCATCAGCATCAATCGAATCACCTTTACGATGACCACTGGTTTTTGATCCTCCGGCTTTTTTATTTACCAGCTCCGATCTAAAAAAAGAGCTCACAAAAATGGCATGGCCACCAAGTCCTTTACGCATTGGCTCAAACACTTTTTCAGCAACAAGCTTCATGCGTTTTATTTCTTCTTCGTTTGGCTTGTTTTCAAGGCCGTGACGAATTGCTACACTGCTTTTTGTAGCTTCTGCATAGGTTATATGTGCGCTAATTTTATTCATTTGGTTTTTTCTTAAGTTTAAAATCCCTTTTTATTTTCCGTATTTGCCAATAAAGAAATACAATCGTTAATATTCCTATAATCAATCCGGTAAGGCCATTGGCAACTGCTAAATGGAAATTTACAAACTCACCTATATCGGTTTGCTTTATGTTGATGAAGGTTGCAAAACTCCCGAGAAATGTGCCTGTGAAAAGTCTGATGAAATTTAATAACATGGGTTTCATTTGTTTGATAGTTTAAAATGCTGCATAAACTCCAGTAAATTCCGAGTTATCAAGTCCTCCGCCTGATGTGTATGATTCGGAGTCAACCGGGGCTGTATATTTATCGCTTTCGAAGTATTTTGTAAATAGTGATACTGAAGCGTTATGATTTAAGTATTCAACCAACCTCTGAACGTAGTGCGATGCTTTTTTCTCGCATATCTCAGGATCGCAATCAATTTCCTTAGCAGCTTCAAAACTGGTGAATTGAGCAACTGCACCTTTTATTAAATGAAATAGCTTGTCGTAGTGGACAGCCTCGGTTACAACGGTTGAAGAAGTAGAAGAGCTGTCAACATCTTCACCGTCTTTAATTCGTTCCTGCAGCTCATCAAAAAAGGCATCACCCACAATCGAGCGGATGTAAAAATCTTCCACATAGTTTATCACCGGTGATAACTCGATAAATAGTATATGTGTGATTTTTTTTGATGAATATTCGTTAAACTGAGCAACTGAGTTTACAAAGTGTTTTTTTAATGATACGTATACCTTTGATGATGTCCAGTCGCTAAAAACATCAATGTTGTTATTGAGCATTACCATTAGTCCCTCAAGGTTACGCGAAGCTGCGGCAAGGTATTTGCCTTCAAGCTTTTCTATTTGCCAGGGGAAGGCCTGCTTTTTATTCTCAGTTGATGTTATCCTGATTCCGTTTTCACTGATATCCAACTGACCTTCCGGAATATAATCGAGTAATGCATAGTTTGAAATTATGCGTTGGCAATACCAAAGTGCTTTTGTGTACAATGCTTCGGTTGATGATAAAGAATTTGAATAGGTATCGGTATATTCCTTCACCAGATTGGCCATAAGTGCTTCGCCAATATATTTATCCACAAGTTCCAACTCACGGTCTTCAATGGCAAATTCAAGCACATCAAACCCCTCAATAAAATCAATGGCAATGTGCTTTTTTAAATCTTCAATTGTTTTAACTAGCTGTGTCATTCTGATAGGGATTTTTGTTCACCGGTTGGGTTCTTATCAAGTGTTGTAAGGATGGTGTCTTTAAAACCAAATTCCATCTCACGTGGCCACTGGTTAAATTTGCGTAGGAAATAAATCCAATCGAGGAACCGCCTGCGCTGTAATCCTAAATTGCTTATGAATATCGATTTTGCTTCACGCTTGTCGGATCCACTACCGGCACTTTGTTTATTGTTTGGCAATCCGGCCCCTTTTAAAGTTGGATCCAAATTCAATGCAAAAAGTATCATGGCATTGGCCTCAGCCTGATCGATGGTTAGCGTTCCATCGGTTATCGAATTATCAATTTTTATAATTTCCCATCCGGGGATCTCTTTACCGGTTTTCCTGTCAACAGCAAAATGGCTGAAGAATGTTTTCATAACATTGTCTTTTCCTGTTAAGAAATCGTTCATGCTATGCATTTCAGCTTTGCGGGTTTTCTTTTGGTCTTCATCCGATAATTTGTTCCAGTTCTTGTATTTATCTTCCCAGTACGATTTAGGAATACGGATGTGATATTTAATGCTCATTGCATTTTTTAGCAACGATTGTTTTACTCCGGGAATATTGTTACTGATCTCAATCCATCCACTATCAATAATTGAGTGCCAGGCACGTTTTTGATAATACAAACGTCCGGGACCAACATAGCGCGATCGGTGTACAAACTTTTTGTTGGCAAAAGGTTTTGTGATATCGAATACCGGTGAATTATCAATTTGATGTGGCTTTGCATTTGGAAACTGAGCCGAATAAAACAACTTGTTTATGGATCTCCTACCAGGTTCCATTTTGCCCCAACGTGAGTATGATGCATCCAGAGCATTTACCTTTACAATTTTGTTTGAGTATTTTCCCTGACCCAAATAAAACTCCGGAACTTTCATCCCGAAAAACATTGCATCAGTAATAAGAGCTTCCAGTATTTCATCAAAAAAATTATCTTCCTTAAAGTCCTCAAACTCTGCAAAATCCTCACGGTGAAATAACTCCTTACCTCCTTTAACTTCTTTACGATAGGTAACTAATCCACCTCCATAAAAAGCATTTATCAGCCATTCTAATCCTGAGCTGGCCACAACGTTTTTTTCAACCGCGGTTAGTATATCCTGCGGCCGTGAATCGGTTGGTCCCCAAAAAGCCCAATCCTTTTGCTTGTTTTCGGGTTCCCAGTAAAATTTGCTTTCTTTTGCACCAATATCGGGCAGAGATACTATGGCCGATGCTCCCGAAAGGAAAGCTGTGGATCCATCATCTGATATTTGAACCTGTGGACTAATCATAAACTGTCATTCCGTTAAATTTCTCAATCAATCGTATGTGTATAGTGCGTATTTCGAGGGATGGAATTAACTGTATGTTAATAGTTCCATTTTCTTCGTGGTTGGCTGTACGGCTGTATTTTTTGTACGAACTGCTACTACTGTTTTTTTTATAAATAATAGCCTTTTTAACGTGTAACCGTCCACCACCTTCGCCTGTTGCAAAATTTAGCTTACACACTACGCACGAAAAAGGAACAAAGTTCCTTTTGATATCGCGTTTACGCATGGTTGCGAGGGCTTTTTTACGACTGATTAATTTCATAATGCTAACATATTGTGATAGAAAATGAAGTAAAAGGACAGCCTGTTGATTTACGTCATTGCGAACAAAGTGAAGCAATCTCTTACATTATTTTACAAGAGATTGCTTCGTCGTTCCTCCTCGCAATGACGCTAAAGAGGTAATAGGTTATACCAAATAAGTAAAGCTGTTCCAGTGAGGATTTCAACAACTCCCAACCACTGAGCAACTATCCTACCCTTGTTATTAAACAATCTGGGTTTCCAGAAACTAATTCCAAGTAGCCTTATTACTACTTCTGTTTTGGTTATGGCATCAAGTTCATTATCTGCTTTTAATCCGGCTGTGATTCCTCTTTGAAAGTGGTAGGAAGGTGCTTGAATTGTTCCTAAAGTAATTAAACCGGTTATGGCTAATTGTATGGCTATTGGCCATAACTCCAACGAGTAGTTTCCCATTCTCTGAACACACAGCACCATCATAAAAACACCAATTGTTTGAACCCTCCACGATGGACTTTCAATCCTGTGTATATTCCTGATTTCATCAGCTAATAATGGAGGCAGCGGGTTTTCATTTTTATGGTAAAAGCAACCGTTTTTTCTACCTGACATAACTCTCCTGTAGGAGAACATGGACATTGCTATTAGGATGTATAGGGATATTTCGATTATCTGTATCATATTATCTAAATTCAAAACTTTCACCCTCCTGTACTATAACAGATGAAAATGGAAAGTCGTTTTTATTTACCTGCTGTATTTGATCTGTTAATACCGAAGAACTTGTGAATAGTATATGTTTTTCACCATTAATTTCTATCTGGATTGTAAGACATTTATCACCTTCTTTTTTTGGATACTTCGAAGGCTCAATTTTAAAATCTTGAACAGTTACTTTTTTATTCAAGACACGTGACATTTTTATTTTGTCACCAACAAACCGGGTAGCGTTTGGTTTTATATTAAATTCCTTAAAGTCCTTCACTTTCAAAATAGTTTAATATTTCTTCTTTAACACTCTTGCGCTCGGTAACAAAGTCGATATAGACTTGTTTGTAGCTTATATCTAATATACCTTCATTTGCAGCATTGTAGTCATTAATAAGCTTTGCCTCAGCATTAACGCCCCAAATGGCTAGTATAACTGCTTCTGTTACTTTTTGCCGGGAAACCTCACCCCAAATAGTTACTTCATTGCATTCCCATACTTTGTCATTTTCGGGTGTGGTTTTCTCGATTATGTTCCATCTATAAATAGATGAGCCATTACCAACAGCTTCTACCTTTAAAGGGTTATGATCATATTGTGCTTTCATGCTTGAGCTTATTTATTAAATTTATTGAATTACAATGTACAGCCCAACCATAATGTGGGCATTGTTCGATTTCGCAATTATGTTTACTCATATACTTTGCGAAGTTTTTCTTAATTCGTTTTCGCAGTTTTACCTAGTACCAACACCTTTGTGATTAATTTATTTTTTACCAAGTGGCATGGTCTTTACCCTTATTTTATAGCATTGCTGGGAGCTGATATTCGCATTCGTATTCGAAGGAACGTTATTCGAGTTCGAGTAACTGAAGCCCGCATTCGTACCATTATTCGCATTACTGCCGAACAGCACCGTTAGAGTAAACAACCAATATTTAAAAGAACGTAATCCGCCCTGCTACGCAGGGATAAAGCAAAGCCGGGAGCCGATAGTCGCAAACGAATTCGAAGGAACGTAATGCGAGTACGAGCAACCGAAGCCCGCAGTCGTACCATCAGCCGCAGGACCGCCGAACAGCACCGTACGTAAACTTTCGCCTGAACCTGGTAGAGATGTATAAAGGTAATCACACCAGTAAGTGGTACTACCACCACCTGTAGATAGAGGCATCATTTCATTATAAATCATTTCCTTTACATAACCATTTGCACGAGGTATTTCACCTGCAAGCTCATAGTTAGTAAAGTTACCATCATTCCAATCAGCAGCATCAGCAGCTAAATAAACTTTACTGGTTGGATCTGCATCGGTATCGGCACCTATGCGTACATTAATACCATCACAGTTTTTCCATATATGGCCAAAAGGCATTTCAACACCCCGGTATCTATTTATATTTGTTGTTAAAACAGCACCATAACCGGCAGGCATTTCATACGAAACTTCGCCCGAACCGCTTGCTAAGCTATTACTAGCTCCACAGGCAATAAAAGGATTATATGCTTTCCATGCACTCAATAATCCACCATCGAGGTTGGTAACACCATCGCCTAAACCACCTTGTTTATATCCGTTTCCATCTAAAGCAGAAACAACTGCTTTTTGTGAATTAAGAGTTGCATACTCGATAGTAAACAAATACATAAGTGATTTATGAGCCTGATAGTTGTACATTTCCCAACCTGTGCCACGAGCACGGGCATATGTGCGAAAATTAGTACGTGAGATACTTGATGCAGGCATTCCTAACAGGGTAGCATCGTTTGCATCGTTTGCAGCATTATTGTCACCACCACGGTAATCAGCATCGGTATTTACAATTGAAGTAAGCTTTAATGTTGATCGTTCAACCCCAGCTTCATATGCTGATACATATTGTTTTGGCACAAGGGCAAATCCATCGAGTGGATATTCAGAGATTTTAACCCTGCGGATATCGTACTCTGATTCAAATTTGATATAATGCAAAGGTATACATACCATAACCTGACCATCTGCTCCACTTAAGTCGCTATCGCCTCCGGTTAGTTTTTTTGTCCAGTCGTTTGATTTAAGGGTATAGTTCTCTTCCCCGTCATTGTTTAATAAACACGCGTACATTTTGTTGTGAATAGGGAGACTTGCATGTAAGTCTAAATCACCAATGCGAGTGCAGTCGGGAGAGGATATTGTTACGTCCCATTGTACGCCGTAGTATTGGTCAATGTAAAAATCTGCAGAGTCAACAAAGTATTTTATTACTCCATCAGAATCCTTGCTCCAAAATGAGTTATTATAAGTCCCAAATAATATTTTGTTAGAAGGAGGACTTATAACAGTAGCCGGATCAGTATTTTTAAAGGTAATTTTATCATCAACATAAGTTGCAGCATCAACAAGTGTATCAACCCATGCAGCCCCCGTCCAGCTCCAAATTGTTTCGGTACTGGTTAGCCTGGTGAAATCACCGGGTCGGCCTGCGGGGTATTGGGCTTGTAATGCTGCCAGATCGGCAAAACGGCCAAGATCGTGGATTATTTGTACTGGTGTGTCGTTTCCTATCATGGCTATTATTTTAAAAGTCCTTAACTACCAGGTTACGGGTTAATTCTCCAAATGTGTTGTACTCACGGTTATGATGGAATTTTAGAACTCCTTCATAATAGAAGTTAATAGTTTGTGGTTTTCCCAGGCTATTAAAGTTAGCACCAACTTCATCATCCCACTGGCAAGGATATTCGGAAATACTTTGATTACTTTCTGCCATAATGCAAAAATTTATGTTATTTAATGTTCAGATTACAATTATACTTTAGCCCTGTTATCAAGCAAAGGACAGGCTACAAACCTGCCTCACTCTCCAGGGTTTCCATTTCGGCCAATGCTTTCTTAAGTTGTATGGTTCCATCCAAATCGAGTATGGCCTTTAAAAACTTAAGGTTGTTAACAGCATCGCGTACTTCAGTCATAACAGTAACCAGTTCGGCATTACTCACCGGTGCCGATCCGGCTTGTTGCTGCTGGTACACATTATTTACATTGGTGACAGCACCGGTGGCATATCTGCTTGTGCGTAGATTGGCCACAGTTCCACCAACATCAGGATGCGGATAATAACCAGGTTGCATCCAGTCAACTTGTTCACCACCACGGTTAAGGCTGCTATCGAGTAGGCTATCAACAAGCTCACGGTTGTTTTTGTAAGTTTCGGTGCTGAGTATCATATATGGCTCATCACCTTCCATTTCACCAACCTTTTTACCTGTTTTACTATCAATCATATGAATACCACCTTCGGCATGCGAAGCACCGCGAGCTATGCCGCCTTTGGCGTAGCTACCATAACCTTCTGATTTTATGGCGGCCATTTGAGCAACTCCCATGGCTATAGCGGCTGCAGCTGCTATGGGTGCAAGTATAGGACCAACATAGGGAGTTCCAACAACTGAATTATAAGCTGCCATTGCTGCGGCTGCAGTATTTATGGCTGTTTGGAAATATGCCAGGGCTTTAAATTCTTCGCTCTGTTCACCCATCAGCGCACTCATGGCACTAACAGTATTACCCATAACCGATAATGAGGCCTGTGTAGCTTGTTGGTTGGAACGGAGTAAATCTTTGTTCTTTTTATCGTTAGCTTTAATTTCGGCCTGGTTATACTTATCCTTAATAAACTGCTCATTAATTTTCTGTTGCTCAAGCAAAGCTGCAGTATCTAGGCCGTACAACTCGGCCATGGCAATTAAATCATCAAATGTTTGTTGATTTGCAGCAAGTTCTTCTTCACGATCGGTATAACCAAGCTCTTTCACTTTCTGAATTACTTCAGCACGTTTTTTAACATAGCTGTCTTTTTGCTCACCTTCCTTAAGTTTTATGTCAGCATCACGTAATTCTCCCAGGCGTTTTATTTGTTCATCATAACCAACAGCTTCATCAATAAGTTTTTGGTATTTATCCCTAATCATTTCAATCTCGCGTTTGTTTTGTTCCATCTTACCCAACTCCTGACTGCGCGCCAAATCGTTGATTTTTTCATTAAGCGATGCCATTTTTTCAATTTCCTCATCGGTCAAACTACCCTCATCCTCACCTGATCCACCACCGGCAAATGCTTCAAGTTTTTTATCGATGATTGCCTTTAGTTCATTCAATCTGTCGGCATTAAGGGTTTGCTCAAGTTCGTGTAAACGATTTAATTCAGCAAGTGCTTTGTCGCGAGCTTCAGTAACATATTTATTGGCGAATAAAGCTGCTTTAGTTTCGGGATCCTCATTGGCATATTTCTTACTGAGTTTATCAACTTCCTTTTTATAATTCTCTGCAGCAAGTAATTTCTTTTCGTTAATTTCATCAATGGCAGTAAGCTGCCCTTCCAGTTCACGTTTAAATCTGCGCATCTGTCCTTCAGTCATGCTATCCATTACTTTAGCACGTTCCTCAATGTCGGTATTCTCGCCAAGTAGTTCCTTTTGGCGCTCAAGTTCCTCGTTAAATCGTTCTTCCTCTGCAGTAGCTTCCTTTACTTTATCGCGAAAAGCCAAATATGCAGCTCCTGCCGATGCCAGTAACCCAAGTATTAATCCCAGAGGATTAGCACGAACTGTATTATTTAGTACTCGCTGAGCTGCTGCAGCACGTCCAATATTTCCGGTTAGTTTGTTATAAGCTATAGCAGATCTTAAAGCAATGTTTTGCATTAATCCGGTAAGCTTAATCATAATGTTAACCTTAGCATTGGCAGCAGCAACAACCATTTTGTAAGTTGCTATTGAAGTTAGAAGAACTACCATTGCTTTAGCGAAAAACTTAACTGTATCGGAGTTTTCCTTCATCCACAATCCAAAGTTTAACATTGCATGCGAAAACTTACTTACAATTTTAGTTATCCCAAAAATAGCAGGTCTAAAACCTTCAACAAGGCTAATTGTCATAGCAACCAGGTTGCCTTTTGCTTTTTCAAGATGTTGGCTAAGTGTATCTTCCTGTTCAGCGAAAGCTTTTAACAAACTATTGTTTTTACCAATATCACCCTGAACATTTTGTAGTATTCTTTGATATTCTTCAAAACCTTTTCCCGAAAGTGCAGTAACAGCCGATAATGCTCTTACATTTTCAATACTGGCTTGTAATTCGTTAGGATACTTTTGAAGTAGAATATCGAGTTCACTCAGCACTTTTGTAAAGCCCATTGTTTTTACAATGCCGGCATTCATACCATGACCAAATTCTTTTTGGAAGAGTTTTGATAAATCATTCGAGGGTTTAATAAGGTTGGTGAAAGTACCACGCAAGAATGTGAATGCCTTATCGGTTTTTATACCTCCTTTAGTTAGTGCTGCAGCTGCCGACATTAGTTCCTGGTACCTAATACCAAGTGTATGTGCCAAAGGGGCTGCAGTACCAATATTTGATGCTAATTCAGCAACAGTTGTTTTACCTTCCTTTTGTGCACTGAAGAAAGCAGCTGAAATATCCGCTGCATCATCCGTTTCAAGTTTAAAGGCATTTATAATAGTTGTAAGTCCATCAACCGAAGTAGAAAGATCGGTAACACCGCCAATGGCCAGTATCGAAGCTTCATCTAAAAACTCAATTGAATTACCGGCTTCAACACCTGCTGATATGGCATCAAACAAGGCTTTGTTTGTGTCGGCAACAGCAAAACCGTATTCTTTAACAATTTGTATGGATCCTTTCTTCAGGTATTCACGAAATTCAAGTTTTTGTTGATCAGAAAGAAGCGTAAGAACATTGGCCATGGTTTTTTCAAACTCAACCAGGGTATTCATACTTTTACGAAGTCCGTATACTGCAGAGGCAATACCAGCAATACCGGCCATTATAATCATCGAATACTTATTAAAACCTTGAGCCATTTTGCCAAAGGTTGAATTAGTCCCCCTGATTTCGTTGCGCACACGGCCCAAATCCTTTTCAACCTTTTGTAGCTGCTTCATTTTGGCAATCCATGCCTGCGAGCCAATTTTGAGTTTACCAAGTTCCGACCGGAGGATCCTCGACTGCTTATGTAGCTGCCCCATTGTATTACCCGCTTGCTTGTCATTCAGATAAACATTAAACCGTATGTTTTCACTTCTTCCACTCATTGTATGAAAATGCGTTTGGTATTAAGCACAATGGCATCGCCTGTGTGCTTTACTATTATGTTTGAAAGGGATTTGATGTTTTTATCCAGGGTACTGTTAAACCAGTTATCCTTAAAGCGATATTTCCCCGATTCGGATTTGGCGATACGAGCAACAGATCCACCACTGGCAACATATCCACTACCCACACCTTTTTGTTTAAAAACACCATGGCGTTCTAAACCAAATGAGATAGTTTCAATTTGCTCACCACCACGTTCTTTCTTGAACTTAACACGGATCGACCGGGTAAGTTTACTTTCACGTTTGCCACTATGGATGCCCGATTTGTAAACACGTATCTTAGTTTTTCCTTTTGAGAATTTACTTGTTTCCTGTTTTAATTGTTTGGATACTTTCTGACCCCAGCCACGAACTTCACCGTTAAACTTATCCAGATTAACAGTTTTCTTCAGCATGTGAGCACCGGATGAACCCGAAAACGGACCAGTGCGCTTTAGGGTAACCTCAGGAGTATCATTAACAAAATGATAACCGGCAGATCCTCCACCCGACATTTGTTGGCCAATAATACGTTTCATAACTCCCATACAGCAAATGTGCATGAGCAACAATCAAATTAAAAGGACGAGGGGGATTAAACGGTTTGGTAGATGGACTTAATGGTTGACCTTTTCATAAATTTATCCGACACAGCGGCAAACTTCCCGGGTTCAGGTTCAATAACATGATATTTCATTCCCAAGCTTGCAGCATATCGATTCGCATCAGCAACAGCTTTAATTTTGGTTTTAAAAAATTCAGGTTGTTTGGGCTTATAGATAAATTTATTCTGCCTCTTACTTTCACGATACGCAGTAAGAAAATTAGCACGAATGGCCCAGGGAATCAATAGCAGGTATGCTAGTAGTTTTTTCATGGGGTGAAGGTATGGGATTATCTCATATTAGAAGCGGACACCATTATGTGCGTTTGTTTTTTATAAGCTTTCGTACTTCACTTAAAACACTTTCACGATACATAAAATCATATATAGTAGCAAATAAGACTAGCCCAGTCAATAGACTGGCAAAAGAGAAAAAGTAGAACATAAATAACTTTATACTTGAACTAACTTCCAAATTGCACCCATCATGGGAAGCATTTTCACCCTAATTTCAAATCTCATAAAAAAACATCTAATGTTCAATCTCTTAATAATTTAACTTTTGAAAAAAGCTAAATATTAAGAGATGAACACACAC
>JABMPI010000239.1 GCA_013203755.1 Bacteroidota bacterium | reverse complement strand
TTTAACGACTGCGAAGCCCGCACTTCTTTAATTGAATTTATGGAATATATTACTACCCGGAAAAAATAGGAAAAGATCTGGCAACTAAAAGTCACCCGATCTATATATTTATCGATTTTTGATAATGGGCTGCACCGTTCCCTCTGCTGACTGCCATCCTCACTATTTTAATACACCGTTGTTTATATTTCTATTTTTTTTCAGTTTTCCCAATTTCTATTTTAGAATAATCTGGGTATATTTAGTTGCCATATTATTAAGCCAACTAACAATGAAAAATTGAGACAATGCCAAAAAATATTTTCACATTTTGTCTTACTTTTATAGCATCAGTGCATTAAATTACTTATTTTCAAACCATATTTATTTTCTGTGTTCTTATGATATACTTTATTAATTCTAAATTGACCAAGCTATGAAAACAGTGCTTATTTCCATATTTGTACTTCTGATTGTTATCTCATGCATTGATAAAAAGGAATCCTTATTTAACGGAGAAAATCTCAATGGCTGGACAATTTTTGTAAATGACTCAACAATTAATCCCAATGAATATTTTTACGTAAACGATGGAATGATAGAAACCGTTGGAGTTCCGGTTGGCTACCTTAGAACCGTAAAGGAATATGCAAATTACAAATTGCACATTGAATGGAGATATCCGGAGGAGCCAACAAACAGCGGGATTTTTGTACATACAAATGGTCCAGATTTAATTTTTCCCGGCCATTACCAGGGACAGCTTAAACATGAAAATGCCGGAGATTTTATTGTTCATGGAATTGGGATGAGTGCAACAATAGGTGACACCATTTATACTTCTTCGGCTGATAAAAAACCTCTCATCCCCAAGTTATATCCGTCAAACGAAAAACCCGCCGGCGAATGGAATAGTTACGATATAACTTGTAAAGGAAACACCATTGAATTTAAAATAAATGGTTTATTGCAGAATACTGCTACAAATTGTTCTGTTACCAAAGGCGGAATTGGCTTGCAAGCTGAAGGTTCTAAAATCCAGTTCAGAAACTTGTGGATTGAGAAGATTAAGTAATCTATTTAAAGTTGAATACCTAATTCGTTAAATCTAAATCGATAAAACGAATAAAATTATGAACAGACGATAACTTTACAAAACTAGTGAAATTTTGGCCTTTGGTATTCTCACAGAGTTAAAATCTTTTATTTGTACCCTGTCCCCAAACATTTATTTAATTTCTTTTATGCTATGTTTATTAAAACACCAGATTCGGAATTAAATCAAACTATATTCAAATAGATTAATCCCAAGACGAGCTCCAAAGATTTGGGCTACTGTTATGGCGACTAAGATTAATACAGCTAAAATCAGCAATAAGATTACTCCTGCTTTCCCCCAGCTTTTAACACGCTTTTTAACAAGCATTCGTACAAACCAGAAGGTTAGACCAAGCAATAAAACTATAAACGGTTTAATTAACCATCGTAAAAATGCGATTACGAAAGAAATAGCCGTATTTTTCTCGTACATCCAAACAACAGAATGAGAAAAGGATTCACCATTTTTTTGACCCACAGCTTTTACCCGGTTGTTCCCTTTTTCCAATGAAATACCTTCCCAAACAAGTGTCCCATTTTCTCCTGTTTGAGTTCCAACAGATTCATCATTTACAAACAATTCAACGTCTCCGAGATTGGAATAAACCTTAACGTTAATTTCGTCTTTCTCACGAATCAAAAATCTCGAATTAGTTATACGAATAACAGGCTCTTCGCTCCAATTTGCCTTGTAAAAATAAAAGGCATCTTTTTTGATTTTGCGATCATACGAGACCATACCCTTATCGTTTATGCCAATTGCATCGCCTTCGCGCCTGAAATGTGATCCAAAATCAAACATGTTCCAAACATAACTCCCCCAAACAAATGGCCGGTCATTTATAGCCTTCCAGTTGCCTTCGTGAACGGTCGCCTGAAATTCTTCAGGGTGCCATTCGTGGAAAATAGGAAAAGGTCTTCGTATTTTTTCTTCATGATGTTCAGCACTGCCACCTGCTCCATATTCTGAAACTCCAATTTTATATCCCGGTTCTTCTTTGTGCATCCTGTCAAGAAAATCGCCCAATTTATCCGGTTTGTTGTAATACCAACCATAATATTGGTTCCAGGCCAGCATTTCCGGAATTTTATGAAGAGGATCTCCGCTTCTTGTAATAAAAGATGCTGCAACGGTTTTGCGGGTTGGATCTTCTACTTTTGCTAAATTTTCGAGGTCGGCTATGATACTGGTTAGCACAGAATCATATTTCATTCCAATTTCGTTGTAAATACCCCAAAATAGTATGGAAGGATGATTATAATTTTGCCTGATTAGTTCCTGAAGTTGCTGTTTTGCATTTTCCCGAAATTCTTTGAATCGTAGTAACCATTCTGGTCGCTGCCAACAAAAGGTATTTCTGCCCAAACTATCATCCCGATTGTGTCGCACAAAGAATAAAAAAAGTCTGCATGTTGATAATGTGCCAGACGAATCCCATTAGCCCCCATTTCAGAAATCAAATCCAAATCAGTTCGATGATGTTCATTTTTCAAAGCCGAAGCAACTTCAGCATAATCGTTATGTCGACTTACACCTTTAATTTTCACATGTTCTCCATTCAGGAAGAATCCTTTATCTGCATCGGTATTATAAAACCTTAATCCAAGTGGCTGAATAATTTCGTCAAGAACAGTTCCTCCCTTTTTCAAGGTAACTTTTGCTGAATATAAATAGGGGTTTTTTAAACCATTCCAAAGTTTCGGATGATCAATAACAATTGAAATTTTAGCCTGATTCGTTGTTTTAGCTTCAATGGAAATTGATGAAGTACCGGATTGAACAATATTTCCATCAGCATCAGTAATGGTTGTTTCAACTTCAAAATCTTCAGCAGATTCCAAACCATTCGAAATCTTTATAAGCACATCAACTTCCGCTATTTCATTGCTTACCTTTTTCTGAATCAGATAAACACCCGGAGATGAAAAATCGAGTGGTGTAATACAAACCTTTTCAGTAACAACTAATTGTATTGGGCGATAAATACCACCATAAATATTAAAATCTCCACCAAGGGGCAAAACATCTTCAGTTTCAGAATTATCAACTTTTACTTCCAACAAATTCTCTTCTCCAAAATTTACAAGATCTGTAATTTCAAAAGTAAAGGCTGAATAGCCACCTCTGTGTTGGCCAATATGTTTTCCATTTACCGATACATCTGCTACAGTTTGAACACCTTCAAAATTTAAAAATAAGCGTTTCTCCGAAAGGGAATTATCAACAAAATAATTTTTAGAATAGTTTCCTGCACCTCTGTAATATTTATAACCCTGGGCTGCATCTTCTGAATTCCAGGTGTGAGGAAGATTAACGCGTTCGTTAATTGATTCCTCCCAAATAGATGCGCCTGTAAAATTCCAATCTGAGTTTAAAGAGACGATATGTCTTTGCCCGGCTGCAGAAAAAACGAAACAAGCCAATAAAACAGAAACGAACAATGCGTGTATTTTTTTCATGAAAATAGATATTTAGTAATATACTTAAGTACAGTTGAAATCCTCAATGGAAATTCCAAAAACCAAATATATATTAACCGAAAAGATTTAAAGTCCCACCCGATTTGTTGGAACCAAATTTTATAGAAGAGATTTTTTGTACTCGCTTGGTGTAAATCCGGTAAGCTCTTTAAAAATTCGATGAAATGAAGTTTTCGAGTTAAATCCACACTCAAATGCAATTCCCAAAATAGAGAGATAACTAAATGATGGATCGGACAACAATATTTTTACTTCATTCACCCTGAACTCATTTATAAGCTGGTAAAAATTCTTCTTTTGCCCGATGTTAATTACCTGCGAAAGATTTTGCCTTGAAATATTCAAATCAACGACCATCATTTGTAAACAATACTCTGCATTGAGGTAAGGTTTTTTACTTTGAAGATACTTATAAACCTTACTATTTATTTCTTCAATCTGACTTTCATTTAGTATTGATTTTTTATACTTTTTATCTGATTCACTCCTGGAAGGTTGTGGTTCTTTTTTTTCGAATTTGTAAATAACCGACTGATTAATTCCGAAAAAGATCATTATAAACGAAAAAACAGTAAGATTGCTTGTAAGTCCGGGAAATATTAAAAAATCTATTTTTAAAACTACTTCCAAATATGATCCCAAAAAGTCGATAATAAAAAGTAGAAGAAATATAAATACAACAAAAATTAACCAGGTTAGTGTATTTTTTTTGCTGTAGTTTGAAAAGTAAAACGGTATATTTTTTCTATGTTTCAAAATTAATTTCACACTAAAAATCCAATACACAAACATTGAAAAGATTACTAAAACGTAGTAAATCTTATTATAAATATAAGCCGGGCTTTCGGTTAAATAAGAAGAAGTTGAAATGGATACAACATCGATGGTTGATCGATGAATAGCTACCAAAAATAAAGGTAATATGTGGAAAAGATGTTTTGGTTTAAGTTTAAAATCCTCGATGGCCAAAGAACTGACATAAAAATAAAGCAAGGGACCAAACAGTAAAAGGAAAGGAAATATACCGGGTTTAAAATAATCGACAACTTGAAAGGGCAATAACTGTGCCCCAAGAAATAAGGCAATTACGGAAAGCCATATTGTTAAAAAGGTAAAGCTCGAATGCCCCGGACGTTTCGAAACAAAAATGAGGATTCCAAAAAGCGATTGAACAAAACCAATGATTTCAACAGTTTCTGTCATATACATTTCCACAAATTGAAATTTGTAGCCAACTTCAAAAAACGAGCTTACTTACAATTTTCTTTTTTTGAATCGGCAATTAAAACTGATGCTTTCTTATTCAATCATAATTTTCACTACAATTTTTCTAACCTTCGAATTATTATTCACTTTCATCATTGGTCGGTGAGCATCTTCCGGGAAAAATATTACAAAATTATCTGGTGTAGTTTTTACATAATCTCCACCATCATATTCGTAAAAAATAAGATCTTTGCTACTATCATAAGGTTCAGTAACTTTAACTTTATCTAACGTTGTTAGTCCCATTAATTCCTCTCCCTCAATAACATACTGAATATCGATATACTTTTTATGCGACTCGTATTTGGTTTCGCTTTTATCTTTTGTTGTGTATTCGTCTACACTCACAAAAAGATGTTTTCCCTCCAACTCCTGTTTTCCCAAAGGCATATTTTTCAAGTCAGCACTTTTAAGAAACTGAAACGCCTGATCCCAATGACGTGGATTTTTATAATAGAGATTGGCAAAACTTCTTTTATTTATTGAAGCATCGGGTGAAACTTGCCAGCCCGCTAACCATTCCTGTTTTTCAAACCATTGGTTTACTTCCTCATCACCCCATTTCTCTGGATTGGGATTTGTATTTGAACAGGAGATTGTAGTTAAAATTATCATTATTAAGAATATTATGTTTGACTTTAAAAAATTCATGGTACTGGATTTTAGTTGAATTTTGAACAAAAATAGAAATTTAATCATTCAGTTTTTTATTCTGAATGTGTCTTTCTTTATCCCGAATGGTTTTCTTTTCCATATTTTTTACAAACGCTTCATTCAAATCGATTCCGGTTTGATTTGCTAAACAAATTAATACCCAAAGAATATCGGCCATTTCATCACCCAAGTCGTATTTTTCATCCGACTTTTTAAACGACTGATCGCCATATTTACGTGCCATTATTCGAGCCAGTTCACCCACTTCTTCTGTTAAAATGGTCATGTTTGTCAACTCACTGAAATAGCGCACACCAATTGTTTTAATCCAGTGGTTAACCATTTTTTGAGCCTCGGTAATTGAAATTTCTGGTTTATTCATCTTTTATATTTTCCATTTATTCACATCGCGTTCAATAAAGATTACTTCGTTCTTGTTCTTCGTTCTACTAGTGAGAGTCAGTTCGAAGTTGTCATTTCGAATAAGAAATCTGTAAATTTGGAAGAGATTTCTCCTCATCCTTCGTCGAAATGACACCTCTAAATTCATGATAGGACTAATAATTTTAATCCTTCTGTTTCGAATCAATAATTATCGTTACCGGACCATCGTTTACCAAAGCAACATCCATCATTGCACCAAATTTCCCGGTGCCTACTTTTTTACCCAACGCACTTTCAACCGTAGCAACAAATTTCTCGTACATCGGAATTGATA
>JABMPI010000238.1 GCA_013203755.1 Bacteroidota bacterium | reverse complement strand
TGGAAGTGCTACATTTGACAGGACGGTGAGTTAAGCTATAAAAGCATTAACTTACAATTATGAAACACAATCGAAAAAAGTATGACAGGGATTTTAAGCAAAAAGCTGTTGAACTTTCCTATGCAAGAGGTAATTCTACTGAGATTGCAGAAGAATTAGGCATTGATAAAGGACTTCTTTATCGGTGGAGAAAAGAGCTTAATAAATATGAGGGAAATAGTTTCCCTGGTCATGGCACACCCAAGATGACAGATTTAGAACGCGAGGTTGCCCGTTTACGGAAAGAACTCAGGGATACAAAAATGGAACGTGACATATTAAAAAAGGCAATCAGCATCTTCTCCGTGAGCGATGGGAAATCTACCAGTTTATAAGCGATCACCGTACCCGATTTTCTATTGAGATGATGTGCAGAGTATTTAAAATATGGAAAAGCAGCTATTATTACTGGTTAAAAAACGGCCCGTCTAAACGCTGGATTGAGAATGAGCAATTGCTGGTGAAAATAAAAGAAGTTTTTACAGCCAGTACCCAAAGTTATGGAAGTCCGCGGATTGCCGTGGAGTTAAAAGTTCTGGGGTTTCAGGTTTCCCGCCAGCGGACGGCCAGGATAATGAAGGCAGCCGGAATACGGGCAAAACGGAAAAGGAAGTTTATATCAACGACTGACTCCAGGCATAATTACCCGATTGCACCCAATATCCTCAACAGGGCATTCACTGCCACACGATCAGGGCAGGTTTGGGTTTCAGACATTACTTACATAAAAACAAATAAAGGCTGGCTGTACCTGACAGTTATTATTGATTTGTTTGACCGAAAAGTAGTGGGATGGGCTATGAGCAAAGGATTAAGTGCAGAAGAAACAATCATTGTGGCATGGAGGATGGCAATAGTTAACAGACCAATTGTACAGAAGCTTATTTTTCATTCCGACCGTGGAATCCAATATGCCTGTACAAAATTTACAAATATTCTGAAAGCAAATAAATTAGTTTGCAGAAGCATGAGCCGAAAAGGGAACTGCTGGGACAATGCAGTTGCTGAAAGCTTCTTTAAAACCATAAAAGTAGAATCAGTTTATAACGAAAATTATCATGACCAAGACCAAGCAAAATTATCAATCTTTAAATGGATTGAAATCTGGTATAATCGAAAAAGAAGACATTCAGCTTTGGGGTATAAAACAATTGAAGAATTTGAAATTTTAAATATGAATCAAAAAATCGCAGCATAGCTTAACTAATCGTCCAGCTTTTTGTTGCATATCCACTATAATAAAAGGATTCATTTACACCCCTGAAAACGATCCATCGCAATTTACAACTGTTGTATTAATGCAGAAAGATTCTGTTTTTCTGAAAGGGACCCTGAGCCAAAATAATGGATCATTTCTAATTGAAAAAATTGACACCGGTTCTTACTTCGTAATAGCCCGAAATATGGAGTTTAATACGCATGTTTCTGAGCCTATTATAATTGAAAAAGATGTAACTATTATTTTGGATACAATAAAGATGGAAACTAAAATCACCGGATTGGAAGAAATAGTAATAAAGGGTGAAAAATCGTTGATAGAGGTTCATGCCGACAAGATGGTATACAATGTTGCAAATAGTGTAAATGCCGCTGGTAATAACGGACTTGAATTATTGAGCAAAACACCAGGAGTAATGGTAGATATGGACAATAGTATTACGCTTCAAGGGAAATCGGGAGTTCGAATTTACATCAATGGTCGACCATCCCGTTTGGCAGGAAGCGATCTCACCAACATGCTTGAAGGAATGCGTTCAGACAATATTGAGGCTATTGACATCATAACTAATCCATCATCGAAATACGAAGCAGAGGGATCCGCAGGAATTATCGATATTAAAATGAAACGATCGGATATGATTGGTTTTAACGGAAATGTAATCGGAAATTATTCAAAAGGTGTTCATGCAAGATCGAGCTTTGGTACAACTTTAAACTACAGCAGTAAAAAAATAAATTTCTATAGTATCGTAAATGCATCAGACAATAATTCAATTGACAATTGGGTACAAACAACGGAACGTGAAAAGTATTTGTTAGATATGAACTCAAATAGCCTGAGTGAAAGAACAGGTCTTAATTTAACAGGCGGGATGGACTATAAAATAAACGCTGCGAATACCATTGGTCTGGATGTCAAGGTTCTTTTAAATAAACGGACAAGAAATGTGGAAGGCTTTACACACATCAAAAGTATTAATGAAACCGTACCTTCTGAAATTTTAAATTCAAAAGTATTGAGTGACTACCCAAGTGAGAATTACAACATGAATATGTATTATAGTTACGTGCCCAATGGCAGTTCTAATTTTTCGATGGACTTTAGCTATGGAAAGTACTCAAATGTTAATAATACGCTGCAACCCAATACCTATTACAATGAGGATATGACCGAAATATTAAGAATGGTAAATAATAAGTATGATACAGAAACAGATATTGAATTGATGTCCTCAAAAATTGACTATGAGAAAAGAGTTAATAAACTCACCTTTTCGGGTGGTGCGAAATATTCACGAATAAGTACCGATAATAAGCTGGCATTTTACAATATTATAGATGACCAACCCATTCTTGACATAAACAGGAGTAATTATTTTTCATATCTGGAGAAAATTGCATCGGCTTACGCTACTTTTGGAGCTAAACTAATGGAGAATGTTTCTTTTAATGGAGGATTACGTGTTGAAAACACTTCGTCTCTTGGTGAACTTGTTAGTGCAACACCTTCAGATGAGGATGTAGTATCACGAAATTATACAAGTTGGTTTCCAAACATTAGTATAGCTTACGATGATCAAAAAACGCATGGCGTAAGCATAAATATTGGGAAACGTATTACCAGGCCCAATTACCAGGATTTGAATCCATTTGAGACCAAATTAAGCGAGATAGACTCCAGGAAAGGAAATCCATTACTAAAACCAAATTACATAACCAACTTTCAAATAGCGTATGCCTATAAACGAAAGTTGATTATTTCAAATAACTACAGCATTACCCGCGACTTTTTTGCAACCATATTTGAAGTGGTAGATGATAAATCCAGCGTACTAATTCCACGAAATATGCAACATGTTTATGCAAATGGACTATCAGTAAGTTATGCCCTGAGGGCATTTCCCTGGTGGAATTTCAACTCCTTTTTTTTATACAATTACACGAAATATGATGGTAATCTAAATGGAACAGTTATAGATATTGAGTCAAATACCTTTAGCTTCAGATTACTGAACAATTTTAATTTACCTCAAAAAATCAGGATGGAACTTACCTATTATGCCAGGAGCCCATGGATTTGGAGGGGCTCAATTTATCTTTAAGGATTTCATCGTGTAAATTTGGGATTTAAACGTGAATTCCTTAAAGATAAATTATTGCTGCAGTTAACAGCAATTGATTTACTTGGAACAAGTAGCGATTTCTATTATAACAGCAACTATGGTGGTTTAGTAATCGATGGCATAAGAACATTTGATAATCAAAGATTTGGAATTAGTGCAACCTATAAATTTGGTAATCAAAAGTTAAAAGGCAGTGCTCGCAAGAAATCTGCTATCGATGAAGAGCTTAAACGAATTGGTGGGAATTCTACAGAATTAAAGTAATAAATACAAACATGGGTAAATCAAATTGACAGATTTACCCATGTTTTATTATAACTACGTTCAGGTTTTTGTTTGAGAAAGATCTGTCAGGGATTTATAAATAAAAAGGATTCCATTACATATAAAAAGATGGAATCCTTTGGGTAAAATCTATAAATTATTTTACTGCTTATCAAAAACGTAAGTTTCAGACATATCGCCGCGTGAAGAAGATGCATCAGTTTTAAGCACCAAATTTTCTCCATCCAGTTTGTAAACATCCACTACCTTCATTTCATCACTATCACCAAATGGAATTTTAGTAACAACGTTTATACTTTTTTTGTCGGACGACCATTCTGCCACAGACTTTTTTATTGAATCTCTCCACCCTGGATTTTCACATTCTTTACCATCCAAAGTCAATTTATCTTTGGTTGTAATATCCCGATCCTGAAAAGTTGAATGCCTTTCAACATTAAAGGAATTTCCATCCTGAACGATAATAATATCTTTTGGTGCCATACTAAACTCTTCGCCAAGTGTACTTTTTGAATTGTTCAATTTCCAGGTTCCCGAAAAATTAGTTTGCCCCATTGCAGCAACAGAAAACAGAGAAACAATAAATAAATAGATTAGCTTTTTCATGATAAGTTGATTTTGGATAAAATAAATTTTGTTTAAGTTCAGAATAAATATTCATTTTAAAAACCTCTACAATAATTATTATTCCCAACACAACTCTCTAACATCATACTACTGCAATAATTGAAAAACAGGCTAAAACATAAATGCCCAAAAACAATATGGGTTTGTGGTTGTAATGCTTTTTGTTTTCAGCAATTATTAAACTCCTTACAAATTCAACCAATAATTAATTTTAAGCATCAAAGCACGGTACTTTGGAATACCGTATTCAATAGAATAGTTATCGGTATAAACCAAATAAATATCCGACATGGGTTGAAACCGCCATTGAATGCGGCTGTTTATGTTAAAATTATCGCTTTGTGTTTCGTACTGCATAAAAGTGGTCCAAAACAAGTTTCTCGAAAAATTAAAATCGATACGAGGGGTAATATTAAACAACACCCGCGAACCATAAGGTTCGGGAAATTTAAGATCGTTATATTCCAGCATAACAGCAAAATTTCCCCAGGGCTGAATCCTGTATTTCAGGTTTAGTTGTAATTGTGTGCGCTCCCCATTATAAAAGCTTCCATAAAGTGCGGTAGTTCTAAATCCAAATAAATTTCTTTGATCCGATTCAAATCCAATTTCAGCCGAACTAAAATTATAAACCCCTGCCGATAAAGGAGTTTCGTCTGTAAATGAGAACGGATACAATAAATTCACCTCTATTTGGGAAAGAGCTGCAGTCACCAAACTTGTATTCGAAAAACGAAGGTTATAATTAATTTCCAATTCCCTGCTTAATGCAGAAAAATCGCTTTGGAAATCATGAACCGCACGACCTCCAATTTCTTGAGAAATTATTTTATCGTTGTTATTGGCATAAATAGTATAACTCCCACGTGTGTACCAGTGATTCATCCCAATTCTGAAAACGGTATCTTTTTCTGCATCGTAATATTCTTGTCCCCGAAAATAACCCATGTCGGCAATGTAATTCTCACCAACACCAGCCAAATTCGAATATATGCTAAAGTTTCTGCTGTCGTAACCGATGTACGAGCTATAAAAATAATTTTTGTCGTTTTCTCCGGGATTAAACGATTTGGAATAACCTGCTAAACTTTGCAATCTACCATCTGTAGACCGATATAAAAATTCAAGCCCCGCATTCCTGTTAAAATCTTCTTCGGTAATATTTATTGCTTGCCGATTATGTATGTAACCTTTAACAACCGAACGCGAAAACACCTTTTGATGAAATGCAAATGCCGTATAATTTTGCGCAAAGAAATCGTCGGTTTTTCGGGTTTGCATATTCATTAAACCAATTCTCAAATCTTTATTGACGTTTCCGCTTAAACGGGCTCCAAATAATATTGGGATGGGGCTTCCATCTTCATCCAAACCAATTTTTCGGGAGAAAAAAGGTTTCATGGGAGGAATTCCAAAATCTTCAAAAACATCACTATTCTCTAAAAAAAACAAACGCTTTTCCGGCAACCGGACATTAAAGAGGGTTAGATTTGTTACTTGTTCATCAATTTCAACTTGCGAGAAATTTGGATTTACTGTAAGATCAAAATTAAGATTTGATGTTAAAGCAACTTTCCCGTCAACTCCTGTTTGAAATTCAGTTTTATTGGGTGAATCATTTTCAAAATCATGCGAAATACCTCCTAGCATGTAAGGAATTAGAGAGATGTTATTTTTAACTTTTTGGGGTGAGCTTTCCCAAACCAGCTGACCGGTATATCCCAAATCAAGTTCAGTAAATTCTATTGGAATGGGTTCCCAGGTATGAATGCTGTTCGATTGTGCATCAATTCGAAAAAAATTAACGCCCCACACTTTTTTGCCATTATCAAACCGAAGTGTTTTAAAAGGAATTGCAATTTCCACTTCCCAATGGTCTTTAAATCTTTTTACCTCTGAATACCATTTGTTATCCCATGCCAGATTTACTCCTTTAGGTGTTTTTCCAGATTCCAGTATTTCCCTACGCCCCGTTTTACCCGAAACCAACATTTCGGTTTGAACGCCCATTGGATTTACTCCAAATACAAAACCATTGGTTCTTTCGTTTACCGGATCGATAACCACACCAAAAGCATCTCCTGCCTGAAGTGTATTGTCTCTTTTTAAAGTTTGAATAATATAATTGTCCTCCCCAAAACAGACTGCTCCAATGTATAGAAACTGATCGTCGAAAGCTAGTTTTACAACGGTTTGACTGGACGGATCTGCCAGTTTGTTATCAACCGGAAAGCTCATTTTAAAATCGGTGGAAGGTTCGGCTAAAGTCCAGGTTTCCTCGTTCAAACTTCCATCAATAATAATACTTCCTACAGCTGGTTTTAAATTATAATTTCGTCGGAATTCATTTCCGGAATTGGCTTGTCCGGCTACCTGAAGAACAAGAAAAAGTAACAAAACTGATACAAAAAAGATTCGGATTTTTATCATTCCAATAATTGGACTAGGTATGTTTTGAAAAAAAAATGCGCATAAATGTACTATATCAACAATCAAAAATACATCTGGTTCAAAATTTCAGTTGGTTCAATGTCCAAATTCAACTGTGGTAAATTTTTCTGCATTGTGAGACGTAACAGCCAAACCAACCAATAATTCATTGGGTAATTTTTGAGTGAAGTTCGAATAAAGTTGCCATGTTTTATTGTCATTACTCATGTACGATTCAAAAACATCACCGCTTCGTTTTAGACGAATATATGTATTTGGAAAATCTACATCAAATTGGGTTCCTGCGGTTTCAGCGTTGGGATAAATCGCTTTCATCTCACCTCCTTTTTCCATTCGGTATTGAAATTCGCAACCTCCATTATTTTTATTCCGGGGAGTATTGTCGGGGAAAACCTGAAAATATACATGTTGACTGTCATCACTCAAATCGGCACGCGCCATAATTCCGGCTTTGGTATATTGATGTGCTTTGCTTAAACTCAATATCTGGACGCTCACATCGAAATCTCCCTCTACCTTTTGGTAACCAAAATTAAACTCATCGTTTGTACCCCAAATGTCAGAACCTCCTGCAATAATTTCGATATTATCAGTGTTAATTGTTGCCTTCCCAACTTTGGTAGCTGCACCAACATCAGTAAATTTCAATTCCGAAAAAGGTATCACCTTGCTTTTAATCCTTTGGCTTGAACTACTTTCGCCAATGCAAAAAAGGTGTTTATCTCCACGCAAATATATTTTCCCATTGCTTATTGCGGGCGATGCATTCATTTTTTCGCCGATAGAATTTTTGGCAACAGGTTTAAAAATGGCGCCAGGTTTTATTACCGTTATTACACCTTCGTCGTTTGGGATATAAACCAACCCATTTGCAAAAACAGCAGAAGAATATTGTTTACCCAAATTTTCTTTCCAGAGTGTAATGCCGGTAGCAATCTCTATACAATGAACGTTTCCGTTGGTCATAGTTGTAAAAAGATAATCATCGGTACAAATGGGCGAAGGAACATAAACAGCACCTTCTTTAGTTTGCCAAACCACATGACTTTCGGTAACATCGCCAGAACCATCGGGTTTAATCGCTAACAAAAAACGTTGAGGCCATGCACTGCTAAGAAGCACTAAACCGGTTTTTTCGTTATAAACAGGGCTTGAAGTAAAGTCTTCGGAAGGACCGTTAACAAACCAATACTTTGAGCCATTTTCTGGATTATAAGAAGCAATTTCCTTATTTCCACCAAAAATCATCTGCATCTTTCCGGCCATTTCTCTGAAAATTGGCGTACTAAAACTATGTGCTTTGTTTTTGTGTTCAACTTTCCAGATTATTTTACCATCGGTTTTGCTTAATGCTGCAATAAAAGAATCTCCTTTGCTGTTGCCATTAATAATTATTTTATCTTCAAAAAGTGCAGGTGAACAACTGTAACCATGCGGGCTGGAGAATTTACCGGGTCGTTGAACCCAGATCTGTTTCCCGGTAAAATCGTAGGCTGCTACTAAAACATCTTCGCCATCTAAAAACGACACATAAACTAAATTGCCATCGGTTGCTGGTGTGCCAGATGCGTAACTATTATCCCGGTGTTTATCTTCCAAATTAGCTTTTACAACCGTTTGTTGCCACAACAAATCGCCGTTTTTACTATTGTAACAAAGTAGTACTCTCTCTTGAGTTTCAAGAAGAGCAGTAATCGTAAAAAGTTTATCTTCCCAAATAATTGGCGAAGAATGACCAACACCGGGCACCGGGCTTTTCCAAACTACATTTGTTATTGAATCCCACTCGGCAGGCAAATTGGTTTCTATACTAGTGCCATCTCCATTTGGACCGCGCCAGTTTGGCCAGTTTTGGGCTTGTGTAAAAGACGTTGAATAAATAAACAACAGAACAAGAAACGATTTTAACAATTTTAGGTTGGTCATTAGGTTTATTTTATAAAGTTAATCGTATTAGATTTTTCCTAAAATTAGAAATAATTTTTGATTATGTTTATAGTCCTTTCAAGACTACATTTTAAAAACATAAAATCCCCGGCGTGACCTACTGACTACTACAAATAAAAAAACCGTTTTTCCTTTTAACAAAGGAAGAACGGTTTTTTGAAAGTATTTAACCTTCAGCAAAAACTAAAGTTGTGTGCTTACTGCTTTGGTACTCGCCAAAACTGCATCTTCCATAATTACTTCGTAAGAATAACCAGCACCAAAATCTTTATTCAAAGTCAATTTTCCTTTAAAAGTTACTTCGTCGCCAACTTCAGCCTCGCCTTGGGTGGTTACGGTTAAATCGAAATTCCCGGCATCGTTGGTTCCATCCTGAATATGAATCCAGTTTTTACCCATCACCTGTTTATTTACTTTAACTACCACTCCTCTAATCTCAAATTCTTTTGATGAATAATCTTTACGATTGGCAAAAACCTGAGCAATAGTTATTTCTTTATCACCTTTTTCCAATGTAACTGTGCTTTTTTCCTTGGTCTCCACTTTCCCCGAATGTGCAGGTGCTCCAGCTCCCATTGCATTTTGAGGCATCTGATTCAGTGGTGTTTTACTAATTGCATTCACAAAATATACCACATCAAAAGTGCGATCTAAGTCTTTACTTATAAAATCTCTCATTTCCAATGCAGAATCATAATAATAAACATCTCCAACTGCAAATTCTTGTTTGGTTACAGCAACCCATCTTTCACTAAAATTCTCTTTTACTTTTAAATAAGAGTAGCTGTTTGCTTGAACAACTTCTACTACTTCAAAAACTTTTGCATTTGTTGGAGCGGCAATCTCAACAACCTGTCCTTTTTTATTTTTAACACACGACGAAAAAACCACTAATAAAGCCAATATTAAATATACTCTCATTTTTTTTCTATTTTTTTTCAAAGAAAAGAATTAATTCGCTTAAAATTGTACAAACAACACAGATAAATATCAATTATTAAAACTTCCTCCTCAGATTCAAATATACCCGATTGTATTTTTCCCTATCCTGAAAAGTTGCTTCATAATTAACAGACAAGAACAACTTTTTGTTGAACTGATAAGAAAAGTCAATTTCCCCAATATTTTGTTTAAGTACCGAATTTGAATTTACATAGTTAAAATTCACCCGTCGATAATGTACGGTTGTAAATATTTTTCCTGAAATAATATCTTTCGACAATCGCATTCCGTAAATCTGCCCGTCCAAATAACTCGTTTGCATTAAGTTTGTTGTAAAAGTAAGCGATGCATTTATTATCGGAACCCGGGTATAAGTTGCATAACTGTTTATTGTTTTTGTGGGGCGAGGATCTTCCTTTCTAAATCTGGTACCCGCAGTTATTCCCAGGTTTAAATAATTAATTGGGCGGTAATTTATTCTAAGCCGAAAACCTTGCCGACTAGCTTGTTGTAACACCTCGTCGGCGTAATTTTTGAACGTTTCGTAATAAATCACATTTTTACGGTTATCGTAGGAACCAAACAGCGACAAACGCCGCGAAACTTTGTAACGAGCTGAAAGATACAAACTGGTTAAACTTACCATATTTTTAGGTTCTCCGTTTTCCAATCGGTATAAATCCAATTCAAACGACGAAAAAATATTAATGTTTTTGATGAATGAATTGCTGTGTTGAAAATAAGTAAACCGGCGGTCGATATTTGAACTGTTTCTTTGCTCGAAAAAAGCCAGTGACGTTTGCACAAAACCATTTTTTACCTTTATACTTTGCCCAATATAAGCACCGTATTCAAATAAATGTGGATTAAATCCATAATCCTGAAAATCGGGTCGCGTACCTGCAACTGCTCCCACATACAAATTATTCCACTGTTTTTGAAACTGCAAACCATCGACAGCTCCAACATTGGCTAGCTTCGGATTTATTTTGCGCCCCGCCCAAAGCGAGGTTGTTTCATTAAAATCGTATTTCAGCGCCAAACTATATATTTTCAGTGCTTTATTTAAGTTTTCTTGTACAACATCCCACTGATTTAATTTATGGGAAAATGAAATGTAAGATTCAGCTGAAAGTTTTGAATCTGAAATATTTGAAGCCTTCATGGAAAACGTGTATCGAAACCGGTGAACATCGTCACTCATTGTATTTGAAAAATTAGAATACGAAGAAAGCGAAAGTCGCCCGCTTACATTCCTACTTAATTTTGGTTTTGAAGTTGATGTTTCAGCAGTTAAAACCTGTTCACTCACATCTTGCTCAATTTGTTCTTCTGGTTGGATTTTGAGTGAATCTTTTATAATAACAACTTTACCGTTGGCAATAATTTTATCCGAAACATTAAATGAATTATCTCTAATTGCATTACAAAGGCACGAAATTGAAGAGTGGTGTTGAACAACCAAAACGGGAACCAAAACTCCATTTTTATTCATAAAAAGAGTATCGTCATTTTCAATTCCCTGCGTACTTTTAAATTTTACATAAATACTTTGCCCCGAAATATATGAAACCGAACCCTCCATATTTTTTTTTGATTCCTGTGCATTTAATTCAAAAACAGATGCCAGAATAATAAATAGCAGCAAGTACCCCAAAGTTTTATGTTGTTTAATTTTAATCATTTGAAGTTCCGGTTGGATGACAAGCTAAACAGCTCACACTGTTATATAGATAATCTTTCACTCCGCTGTGGTCATCTGCCATATCGGTAATGTTATGTTCGTGGCAAGTGATACACGAAAAAACAGAAAAATTGGTTGGCTCGGTGTGGCAATCTGCACATGAATTCCACTCCCCTTGATGTTCTCCACTGTAAATAGGAAAATACTGGCTGTCGTGATTAAAAGTGGATGGCTCCCAGGCATTTTCAGAATGGCAACTTTCACAATCAATCGGGAACTGAGCCACAGAATGTGCCGGGTCTGTTGAGTTATTGTACTCGGCAGAATGACAACCAAAACAGGTGTTTGAAGTGTTGTTGTAATTTCCTTCGTGACATAAAAAACAGTTACCTGCAATCCCTGCATGCGCTCCGTTTAATGCATAATAATCGTTATGATTTGAAAATAATGCCGGTTCCCAGCCCGGATTAGTAGTGTGGCAAGCTTCGCAATTGGTTGAAATTCCCAATGAAGCATGACCCGGATTAGTTGTCGCATTGTAATTGGTCTGATGACAAGCGGAACACAACGTTGAAGTTCCTGTGTAACCTTGCGAGTGGCAAGCTACACATTCAGTTGCAACATGAGAACCTGTTAATGGGAAATTGGTTGCGCTGTGGTCGAATGTGGCCTGGCTCCAATCCGTATTATTGTGGCACTGTAAACAATCAAACGGGAAATTTAATAAAGCATGGTCTGTTGCTTCGTTGTAATTCTGTTGGTGGCAACTAATACATTCCGAACTTGCATTGGTAGTTGTTCCTTGGTGACAATCGGAACATTGTTTGCCCGAGTGACCATTGGTTAGTTCAAATCCGGTAGTAGCGGTG
>JABMPI010000237.1 GCA_013203755.1 Bacteroidota bacterium | reverse complement strand
GAACAAAGTGAGTCCAATTTTAAAAGCCAATTAATTGAGTGGAGTCAAAAAAACAAAAAAGAAATTGATTTTGAAACTACCGAAGAATCAAACGACAGCTTCAAACAACCCAAATTTAGGGCGGTTGTAAAAATCGACAATAAACAGATTGGCAAAGGTACAGGCACATCAAAAAAAGAGGCACATCAAGAAGCGGCGAAAGAAGCACTTAAAAAGTTAAGAGACCCATTATCCTAAACCTCATTTTACTTTTCAAATTGCATTATTACTATATTTGCCCCCTATTTAAAAATCAATGAACAATCTTTTAATTATAGGTTTAGGCTTTTGTGCTCAAGCACTATTTTTTACCCGAACAATTACTCAGTGGTTTAAATCGGAAAAAGAAGGTGAAGTAATTTCTCCAGTTATTTACTGGCAGATTAGTTTATTAGCCTCTATTTTAATGTTAACCTACGGAATTCTTCGCAACGACTTTGCAATTGTAATCGGTCAGTTTCTAGTGTACAGCATTTACATTCGTAATTTGCAGCTAAAGAAAGCATGGCATAAAATGCACTGGATTTCAAAAGGATTAGCAATTGCAGTTCCGTTGTGTTATCTCGGATGGCTGGTTTTCTCCGGCAACTTTAATTCTATTTTAAAAAATGAAAACGTATCTGCATTTTGGATGATTTGGGGAACTGCAGCTCAAATTGTTTTTATATCACGCTTTTTCTACCAATGGCTGTATTCTGAGAATAAAAAAGAATCGGTTTTACCACTTGGCTTTTGGATAATAAGCACGATGGGATCCTTAATGATTTTTACTTACTCCATTTACAGACTTGATCCGGTGTTGTTTGCCGCTCATAGTTTAGGTTTTTTTATTTACATCAGAAATGTTTTATTACATTTCGGGAAAGGGAGTCTTTTTTCCAAGCTCAATAAAATTCCTGCTCTGAACAAAGTAATTGGGAAGGTTTCGGATAAAATAAAATAGGCCAGCTATTCCATAATAACCAACCTAAAATATTTATTGAACAAAATTTAATTCCTATTTTTCGCGTTTTAATTTTTCGCGTACAACTACCCAAATTGGAATTGAAATAATAAAAATTAAAACTCCATACAAAGGAGCAATCATACTTACCCGAAAACCGGCTGCCATCAACCCAGGAGAAATGTCACCAGCCTCTTGAATAGCTTCAAAAGCACCAAACAGACCTATCGCCTGAGCTAAAACCCCAACTATAAAAGCAAGGCTTCCAAACATTACAATATAGTTTACCCCACTTCCATTAAAATCTTTTTTCACAAAAACATTGATCACACTTTTTACAGAATAAAAAAGCATACCAATTCCAAGAATTGAGATGAATGTCATAAATTGAATTCCGCCCATTTTAAATGATTCTACTAATGTCATAATTCTAAATTTTAAATTAATACTGAACCAATTTTATATGATTGCGCAATCATCACCAAGTTATATCGGCTAACAACCAAAATTTGCACTATTACAACAACAAATTAATTTATGGTAGTAAAAGCCTTCTATTCTGTTATCTTCCATAAATATTGTAAAGTTCATCGATAATTGTTGCAATTAACAGAAAAAGATGTAATATTTAATTCAAATCATTTTTAACACAAATGAGTAAAAGTTTCAACGCAAAATATTTACGAATACTCTACCATTTCCTATACTGGTTGATCGCTTATTTTTTCTTTATTGTTTTTTATGGAAGAGCAAACCGCGATTATTATGTTACAATCCTATTTGCATCAATGCTATTTCCTCTTTCAATTGCAACAACCTATTTTATTAACTACTATCTAATTCCCAAATTCCTTTTCACCAGAAAATATGCAAAATTTGCTCTACTCTCTTGTTATACCCTTGTCATTTCAATTTGGCTCGAATTACTTATTTCCCTTTCGGTATTCATATTTTTCAGTAATTACGAATTGTTTAAAATGGATCCATCATCGTTCGATGCAGTGTTTCTTTTTGTAGGGCTTTATTTTATAATTATAGTTGCAACCGCAATAAAGTTGGTGCGACATTCTTTTCTTATTCAACAAAAAAATACAGACCTTGACAATAAAAGGTTTAAAGCAGAACTAAAACTAAAAGAGGCCGAACT
>JABMPI010000236.1 GCA_013203755.1 Bacteroidota bacterium | reverse complement strand
TAATTTTTTTTAATCCCGAAAAAACAATTGGTTGGTGGGCAACAATTAATTGTGCCTTTTTTTCAATGGCTTCATCAATTACTTCTTCAGTAATATCCAAGGTTATTAAAACAGTTGAAATTTCGCAGTTTGCATCACCAATAATTAGCCCGGCGTTATCATAAGATTCCTGCAAACTTAACGGAGCCAAATTTTCGAGATAATTTGTTATTTCTTTGATTTTTGCCATTTGTATTTTTACCTTTTCGGAAGGGGCGAAATTATTTGAATTTTTTATTCTTAACTTATGCTTCCGGAGAAGTTATTCATCAAGTTCGTCTCTAATTCCAATTAATTCGTCTCTAACATTTTGTAACCGCTTTACAATTTCGTAATTGTGAATTGTTTCGTCTCTGTTCTCTTTCAGCTTTTGGTTGGCTCCTTTTATGGTTAATCCACGCTCTTTTACTAAATGAAAAATCAACTTAACCAAGTCGATGTCATCCTTGCTAAACAGGCGGTTTCCTTTTTTGTTTTTTTGAGGTTTTAATGTATCGAATTGATTTTCCCAATATCGAATCATCGAAGTACTTTCGCCAATCATGTCAGCGACTTCTCCAATGGTAAAAATTACCTTCTCTATTTTAGGCTTTTTATATGGCACAAATTTTTATTTATGAAAACTATAATTGTCTCGGCAAAATAGTAAAAGTATGTGTGAATTGCCAATACGAACTGTATTTTGCCTATTTCAAAAGTATTAATCGAGAGATTGCCCAATGTTTGTAGAAATGGCAATCATTTTATCGTACTCCTGCGGAGTTAAATCCTTGTAATAGTAATAGGCCGGATTTACTTTTTTACCATTTTTATGAACTTCATAATGCAGGTGGGGTGCAGTTGATCCACCAGTATTTCCCACAAAGGCAATAAGGTCACCACGTTTTACTTTATTCCCACGTTTTACATTAAAAGCATTTAAATGTCCATAAACAGTTTCGTAGCCATAACCATGGTCGATTTTTATATTTAATCCTAATCCAGTTCGACTTCTTTTTGAACCTGTTAATTCGGTAATCTTGCCATCACCCGTAGCATAAACAGGAGTTCCAACAGGAGCTGTAAAATCCATTCCCCAATGCATTTTTCTCACCTTGTAAATTGGGTGAATTCTATATCCCCATCCACTGGCAGTCCTTTTCAAGTTTTTATTTGCAATTGGCATAACTGCGGGAAATGCTGCCAACATTTTCTCCTTATTTAAAGCCATGTTCAATACATCATCGTACGATTTTGATTGAATGTAAGCTTCTTTCGATATTTTGTCCAGCTTTCGTGAAGTCTCAATTACCAGTTCTGAATTATCCAGACTTTCTAAGTGAGAGTATTTGTTTGTGCCACCAAATCCTGCTTTTCGTACTGAGGATGGAATTGGTTCGCTTTCAAAAATTACACGGTAAATGTTATCATCGCGCTGTTGAAGTTCATCCAAAACACTTTCAATTTTGCTTAAATCTTTGTCTATTAATTCGTATTGAGTTAACAGGCGTTGATTTTCGCGTTTTAATGCTTTTGATTTTGGTGTGTCGTAGGCATTTAAGATAATTACAACAATAAAAAGCGCAAGAGCTAAACTACTAGAGAAATACGCTAAAATTTTCGTGGATTTTTCTTTGAATGAAATTCCTACTCGTTCGTAATTTAGGGTGTTTGGATTAAACTTATATTTTTTCTTCGCCATATTTAAGGCTAATTTTTTCCTGTTTCTGTCAAAATTAATTAAATCGTATAACTTTGCAACCTTGTTACAACCAAGCGTTTTCGACGCGGCAAAGTTAAGTAAATAACTCGCTTTTGTTGAAAATGTTATGTTTGGATTAAGAAAATTTAACAAAATTGCATAAAAATAGGTACGTATGACGAAGACTTCTAAAGAAATACGCAAGGCTTTTCTCGATTTTTTTACAGAAAAAAAACATCAAATTGTTGATTCAGCACCCATGGTTGTTAAAGGAGACCCAACTTTAATGTTTACCAATGCCGGAATGAATCAGTTTAAAGATTTGTTTTTGGGAAATGAACCGGTGAAATATAATCGCATTGCCGATACTCAAAAATGTTTACGCGTTTCTGGAAAACATAACGACCTCGAAGAAGTAGGTTTAGATACGTATCACCACACGATGTTCGAAATGTTGGGAAACTGGTCGTTTAGCGACTATTTTAAAAAGGAAGCGATTGACTGGGCGTGGGAATTTTTGGT
>JABMPI010000235.1 GCA_013203755.1 Bacteroidota bacterium | reverse complement strand
GTTTTCCAACCATATCTGCAAGCTTTTTCACTAAGATACTTATTTGCTTGTAAATTCAGAAACACAGAGAAAGAGTTTATCAACTGATTATCAACACTCTGATGTGTTTTTAAGGTTTGACTAATTACTTTTTTTATCTTCTGACTTCGGGCTTCCGACTTCCGACCCCGCCATTGCTGGATTTCCGTTTCGCTTCAACTTCCGACTCAAATACCCTTAAAACTGATTAGTTACAGCATCTTTAATTCTCTTTGCAAAAGTTATTTTAATATGATATTCAATAATTTCAATTCAAAGCAAGTACAATGCATTCCCCCGGGGTATAATCAACAGTAATTAACTTTGTACCTGCGAATATTTCTACCGGATCGTGGTTTCTCCCAAAGTCAGTTCGCCGAATCAGAACACTATCTCCAAGGGCCAGTCCTGATATTATGGTCCCTGGCATTTTTGGGACATTATAATTAATTGGCTGGCCATTCTCTAGAAAATTGCCGAATTTTTGTGCATCCGCGTAAACTTCATGTACTAAACGCACTTCTTCTGGAAATTCATTTTTACTGCTCCACATGAAGAATGTATCTGTTCCTCTTAATAGCATATGCCATAACAGTTCCTGATAACACTCTTTGCTCATCTGTGTAATGGAAGGATCCGATTTCCCTGAAACAAATATTGTATTCCAGTGCACGAAACTAATTACAGGAATGCTTTGAGGTGTGCTTTTCCCGGCATTGCTCGCTACCAGTAACATATTGTAGAACCATCTGTAATCCGTATTTTCGAAGTCATACCAATAGTATATTGAATCCCATGTGTAAACGACCGGCATAGCATATGTATAGCCTGTTGCAGGGAAATCATTATTCCATTGCCGGTATTTTGCATGCTGATCTTCTTTGCAGGGCTGACCGTCAACATAATATTCAAAATAGTCGTACCAGTAACGGTAACCATCATTGGGATAAACAGCGTAGTTCCCAACAAGAGCATCAGGAAATTGCTTAAGCACAGGTTCGCTGTAAGAATAATTTTGCAGATAAGAGCGCATTTCACGCACCTGGTCCTGAAACACCGAAAAACTGAAATCATCCCCAAGGTATTTCTGACATACAATACATTTTTTCGATGCTTCAAAAGCATGGTTGACTTCCAGGGGACCATCAATTTCCCAGTCAGTGAAAATAAAATCCAGGGGTAGTCCTTCGTCTTTATATTTTTTGACAAAAAGCTCTACACGTTCGCGGATCTCCTTCTTCCTGAAATCAATTGCAAAAGGACAACCCATTTTCATATCCCCAAAACTACTATCAAAAAATGGTTCACCGTATTTATCAATATGTCCGGTACGTTCATCCCCGTTAAAAAACGAATAAAGCAGGGATGTAGCATTGATATTTACACGCTGACCAAGTTTTTTCTGTGCCCTGGCTATTGTAAGGCACTGAGACATTGTTTTTTCAATATCCTGAGCAGACCATGATGATACAATCCCCACTCCCCGGATACTTAGTTCCTTAACAAGCCGTTCTGCTGCATCCTGATCGAGCTCTCCCGGATCTATGGCGGGCCAAAGATACAGTGGAAGCCGGTTATTAAGATCATATTCTAGAGGAGTTGTATTATCCAGAATAACCTGAATGTTTTTGTTCCATGGTGGAATATTTTTTTTCGGTCCGGAACATTGTGTTATAAGAAGAATAATCAATACTGTATAAATCAGTAGTTTCAGAGTAATTTTTTTTCTTATCATAATCATTAGTGTAAAGTTTTTTCCCTATGTCAGTATATTGTTTGATCTATAATTATTTTTGAATTACCATCATTAAAAATGGTTGGTATACACCGGAAATGCTTTCTGTATTTTCATTATTGTTAAAACTGCCTAAAGAGGTTTGATAACTTCCATCGGATCTCATAAAGCCAAGACTTTTATCATTTGGTTATACCAATAAAGATGTCTCACTGAAGAGTATTTTACGGACATCATCTCGTAGTTGTTTTATTTGCCAATCATCTCAGATATCATCAGATCCATCGTAGTATTGCTTATCCACCAATATGGAAAAACATCCCTTTTCATTACATAAGGCTCTCCTCCATATTTATAGGTAATCCTCCAGTATGATGCCTCTACCGGGAAATTTGACCAGTCGTTATCAATCAGACTTCTCAGTTCTGAAAGCGCTTGTGACAGTGCCGATGCATTTTTATCTTTAGCATCTCCCTGCAGGTCTTTTGCAGCACGATTTCGCCACCAGCATTCCCTGAACAGGTAAAACGATTTTAATGTGACTGTAGTCAGATCAATGGCTTTATTAAAACTATCATAAACTATCTTGTCCGGGGCTGCATCTCTGTCTGTTTTGTCGAAATATTCATTCATTCTGTCAACTTGCTCCAGGGCACGTTTGTTGCCTTCAAGTATTTCCTGCATTGTAGAACTCTTATATGTTTCTTCAATTTTCCGGGGACCAAATATCGAAGCCCAGCTTAAATAAGCGGAATTGGATTTAGGTATGGAGTAAAACTCATACCAGGCATCCTGGGTACACATCAGCGCTTCGGCTGCAGCCTTTGCATTTGGCTCACCCAGATGGATATGGGCAAAATCCTGAGCTACTTCGAAAGGATCAGCATCCGGGTTCCACATTAAACGCCCCAGTAAATACACATTCGACTGACCGGCAGTGAACCCCCTGGTGAATATCCTGAACATATTCCAGTAACCTGCCCATGCAACATCTTCCTGAACCCCCCTTAAATAGTCAGGTTCACGGGTTGGCCATATACATCCCGGCGCCCATGATCCCCAGGCGTTTATAGCACTGATACTATGCTCATGGCATGTCTTTATCCTCTCGCCGTATTTTTTCATATAACAGAAGGTACGTGACCACCCGTCATATTGGCGAAAAGGGTCAAATACAATCATCACCGGATATTCTTTTCCCAAATCATCCGTAACAATATTTGTAAGAGGAAAGTTTAGCCAAAAATCACCTCCGGTGTTTTTTACTGAAAACATGGCACCTTTGGGGATGTTCCAGGCGGTTTCCTTTGCTCCACCAGCACTTGTGGCTATGCGCCATAACCTGAATATTGCTCTCTTTCCGCTTTCAGCACATGCATTGTGATAAAGCGTAAGCATTCGTCCTGCACCCGACTGACCATATTTTTCCCATAAGTGTACAGAACGGTAGCCGCATCGCGGATGTGATTCATTAGGTGTGATAACCAACCCGTCCAAATCAACACGTTCGTAAAGTTCCTTACATTTGGCAGAAATAATATTTTCTATATCTGGACTCTGGAGATCGATGGTGTATAGACCTTCAAACTCAGGAGGATACTGAAATTCATAAAGTTGTAAATATATATCAATATGCCGGTTATGTGCATAATCGCACAATTCATTCATATAATTGCAGAAAACAGCAGAACGTTTCCGGTGAATGCTGTTCTCCGGATATATTGTCTTATCCAGGTATTTATAATCAATATAATCCTCAAAGTTGACATGCAAAAAGGTAATCGCATTAAACCCAAGTTTAACAACATTATCAACCAGTATTTTTGCCTCATCTATTTCACTTTTAAGCCTAACTTCATTTACATAGGGAGATTTATCACTGTAATAATTCAGGTCAGGCAAGTCAAGCAATTGTCCCTCTTCTGAGAACATACGAAGCGGAAACCCGGGGGATTCTTCCAATTCAACCTGATAGGGATCCTTTCCAAGCTTAATCTGTTCTGACAGCTTTAGTGCACCATACATTAATCCGCGATTGCTTTCAGCCTGTATTGCCACTACTCTGCGATTCTTATCCCCTGAGGGCATAATACGATATGATTCGTTATCCGGTGCCTTCCATGGTGATATTGCTGCATCTGCAGCTGCTCCTCCCAGAATTATAAGATCCCCTTTGCGCGGAACTTTTTCATTGTCAACAAAGACAACCTTAACTGAATTCAAAGAATTCCTCAGATCCTCAATAGCAAGACTGAGTCCCTCATCATTCTTCATGGGTGAGGGAACAATAATATTTACAATTTCGGAGCTAATAATGTCGTCTATGTAAACTATGGGCTTTTCATTCACGGTTTTGAAGCCGGGATTTCCGTTTAAAAAAACTGACAGACTCATTCCCGGTTTAAAACCAATCAAAAAATATAATACAAGAGTTATAAGATATATTTTCTTCATACTAGTTTGATTTTAAGTAGATTTGAAATACCATCGCAAGTAGCGTTTTTAATTTTTTTGTACCTTAATTTCTCCCATCGGATACCATCCGTCTTCATTCACTCCGGCAATAGCAAGTTTAACTGATGGTTTAAAAGTGACAGGAGTAACTACAGCTACTTCAATCCGGTAATCTCCGGCAGGCATATCATAAGGGATATAAAATGTTTGGCTGTGTACATTGTCTCCCGGAAGCCAGTTGGGTAAATAAGCATTGGTACAGTATATCTCGCTTCTTTCACTATTAATCAGCCGGACTACAAATTTGTAATCACGGTATATTGGAGCATTTCCTTTATTTTCCCACCAAGTGGTTATCGGAAGTTGACCGTTAACATTAACAACAGCTGGGTAAGTGAACCTGCGTAATACGAATCTGTATCCCATTTTATTGAGCCACTCTTTGACCAGAGGAACCCAAATATCAGGTACAGCGGTACTTTTACCATTGAATGATGACACGTGCCATTTTACAGCCTGGTCAAAAATGTATTTTACAGTGTCATAAGAATATTTTTCTTTTTCCAGCCACCGTTGAAAGGTGCCGCAAATTTCCATAGTCACCGGAGCTTTCTTCCAGGCTTCGCTCATGCCGCTATTTACGATATCGAGGGGGTAGAAATCAGTCATGTGGTCCTGATGAAGTTCCGGCCAGAAACCCATATCGCCAAGACAATCTCCGCGCCATCCCACGTTACGCATTTGTGGACCAGTTCCATTATTGCTTTCATCGGGCCAGGAAGCTGTGATGTTGGTGTTTTTTACAAGCAATCCGGGATCAGGATTGTCCCCGTTGAGAGGTTGAAAAATTAAATGGGTTTTTTTAAAACCATCGAGGTAGGCATTGATGATGGTAATCCGTACGTCATCTGAAAGCAAATGACTTCCCGCGCCCTCACCACATGACCCTACCAGGGATACATCTACAGCTTCAATCCAGGGATGCCCGTCAAAGTGCTTTCCGAATGCCCTGATCAGGTTGCCATAATAGTATGCATATCTCGGATTGTTCGGATCTGTTCTCCATTTCTTTAATTGAAGATTGGGTTCCGGCCCTGCCATTTCCCTGTACCAATCCGGGACATCAGTCCCTGTTGTCCTGTAGGGAGTGATGCGGATAATTACGGTTTGATTATGTTTTGCAGCCTCATTCAGAACTTTATCTACTGCTGACCAGTCATATTGTTCCGGTCCTGGTTCAAGTTTATTCCAGTAAAAACCAAAATAGGCTATTCTTGATTCAGGATAATATCCTTTTTCCCCTGAAAGTCCGTCTCCATTAAAACTAAAACCTGTTGTAAAACCTATACCGGGATTAGAGATAATGTCATTGATCTCAACCGGTTTCGCAATCTTAATTACTGGTTTTTCCTGGGTAAAGGCAAAAGAAATAGGAAACGTGATCAATAAACAAAAGGTCAGTTTAAATTTTATCATATTTATTTTATTTAAAATTAGTCTTTATCACAACTATTGAAGTGATATTATTTTAGTTTTCAGAATCTTTCAGGCCATCATAGTTCATTTCAAGAGTGAAATGTCCGACCGGCAATCTGTCATTATCGATAATGCTCCGGGCATCAGATTTCCGGTGCTCAACAACATCAGTCCTTCCGATGTCCAGTCTGAACTTCTCTCCTTTTGGAGCGTAAAGCATAGCTCCAAGCAGCCCGTTCCCAAGAAATGGTGCATTGAAATAATCATCTGGTGTTTTTTCCCAAACCAGGTCATGATGCGACAAAAACGAACCCCAGTCAATTTGCTCCTTTAAAGTCGGAGATTTACTTTCCCCGAGAAGAATTAAGGTAAAAAGAAATAATATCAGCGAGAGAGAATTTCTTTTACCCATATTTAATAATAATTAGTTAATATATTCATTCAGCATTCTCCTTCGCCTTTTTCAGTTCTTCGGCTTTAATTACTTAGCTCCCCTGCTTAAAAAAAGTAATTATTTTGACCATAGTTTTTTCTTAAGCTTTCGACAGTTTTAAGAATTGTTATAATCTTTTCATCTTCAACTTTATCGTCCATGTTAATACAACATACACCAGTAAGGAATGGATTACCCGAATCTTTAACCAGCTGTATAATAATATCTCTGATTTCTTCATTTGTCTGATTAATAATTTCAACAGGGCTTAACCGTATATTCAGGAAAGTATCGGGAAGGTATTTCCTGATACTTTTTACGTCACCGCCCCATCCGACATCCAGAAAATCCAGGTTTGGGATTTTAGCATAACTTTTAGCCATCCGGTGTGGATCGGCCCCACAGTAATGAATACCGAAGGGGCGGAATTTTCTACTCCATTCTATGTCGAAAGGAAGTAAAAAGCTTTCATAATCTTCTACAGAGATCATGACGTGCGAACACTCGGAATGCAATAATATTGGTTTCTTAAAATGGCTTACAACTCGGTTTACAGAGACTGATGTAGTCCCGGTTTCTTTCTGAATATATGTTGTGACTTTTTCAATAACCTGAAAAATATCCCTGAAATATTTTTTAGTCTCTTCCGGTTTTTCAAAGAAATCCATAAATATCTTTTCAGACTGCAAATCGAGTGCAATATTTAAAATACCTGACCAATTTATATCACCACTCAGGTATCCATATCTGATTTTTAATTTTTCAAGGAGAGAATATAATTTTTTAAAAGCAGGTGTTTTAAAAATGTCTCCAATTTGAATTTTTAATTCCTCATGATATGCAGGATAAACCTGGGGGGGGGCATCTTCAAAAAAACCTGTATTACACCCCAATAATTCTGAGAGAAAATAACCAGCGGCATTATGAACTGCGCCAATAACAGGTATATTTTTATCCCTGTCTTTACCAAGTCCATACATGCCAAATCTATTATAAAGTTCTTTCTCCATCTTCCTTTCAGATTCAATCCGCTTTAAGGGGTGATAAAAAAAGTCCTCATCAAAAGTGATTCCGGTGTTTTTAAACCACCATGATGGATGAAAAACAATATCAAAAGGAAGTATATCTGCTTTTAAACCAGAATTATTAGTATAGTCAGATAAAATGGAATGTTCTTTCCTTCTTTTCATTATTGGAGATAACTATTTGTTCTGTATCAGTTTAGCCAGTTGTTCACGTGCCTTTTCGTATGCATTTGGTTCGTGGCTCCATACCTGAAAAGTGGAAGCCACTTCTTCAACAATTTTATTTACTTCTTCTTTCTTGCCTTTTTCAGTCGCCAGAACCATATATTCATAGTCTTCCGCTGCTTCCCTGTATAGCTTTAACCTTATGGAAGGAACGAATCCTTTAATGCCTGCCGGTTTTCCGGGATACAGCAATACAGCTTCGCCCCAGTAATTATTTCCCGATACCGGATTATCTCCATAATGTGGATATTCCCATATGTCGGTTAATGACGCAAAAAAGCATCTCCAGTAAACACTTGACCAGTATAGAAAACCTGTAATATCATAGTGCCAGCTAACCCACATTGGTGATCTGAAATTCAGAGGGTCCATATCAATCTGCCATAACGGGGATCCGTCATTAAACTGGCAAAGTGCAGTATAACTCCATAATTGTTCTCCTTTCGCCAGTCTTTCAACAGCAGTTTTCTCATCCCACTTACCCCATTGAGCACACCATATATCTACTGCCCCATAAAGGTTACCCCATTCAGTATTTTCAGGTATTGTCTGTTCTGTACACATTCTGGGGATACGGGGATTAGCAGCTTTTATCATGGCACCCTGTTTCCTTACCAGAACATAGTCTTCCGGATAGTCCGGTTCATCTCTCAAATAAACATATGAAATGTCGAGATAACCAAGCTTATTTAACCATTTTGCCATATCTGCAAGATAAGCTTTGCATTTTTCGGGTTCGTTCTGATAACGGAAAGGTATATTTAAAGCATTGAAATGATTGTCTTCAACAAGTTTCGTCATACGTTCGGACTCGCCGTGATCAATTATGCCTTCTTTTTCATTCCACTCGGGCCAGACGTCTTTAGGAGTGGCCGGCACCGCACGGTTTTCAATTAATTCTTTGTTAAAAAGATAATGGATTTCCTTATATTCTTTAGTACCGGGATGTATGTCCAGCATTTTTATCACCTCTCCGCTAAGACCTCCGAAATTAGACCGCATAGAGATTTTATCGGGGAGTTCAAAATCCCACACCTTTAAGGTAACCGGTACTTCTGAAAGTGTATTATCGTTTTGGGTCAGTGTCGCAGTTCCCATATAAGTCCCGGGTTTTGTTCCCTTCGGTACATACAGGTCACACCATATCTCAGCATTTTTTTCAGTATCAACACTAAAAGGTGCTGCTACATAAGTTAACGCTTCAGAGCTTTCTTCAGGTTTGGGTACCGAGAAGGGGATCAGGGCATCGGGGTACCAGCCAGCCGGATTTGGTGAAAACCTGCTGGGTTTTCTTACATTAACGTAGTGAGCCCTGTAAAGTTTAATGTTTTCTGAAGATATCTCGCTGTCGTTGCTTATCAGATTGCTAAGCATCAGGTTTAAATCAGTAAGTTGCTGATTTCCTGAATTATGTACAATTATACGGAATGGTGCATACTCGTTTGATGAAGCTGTCAGATTAGCTGCCCTGGCTGTGTCAGGAGGCGTGTTCTGTAATACATGCTGCCAGGGAGAGGCAACCCATACAGTTACATCTTTATTATTGCATGCTGTAAATAGAAGTATGAGAGAACTAATTAATAATACATGCATTACTGATATTCCCCGGGAGAGTGCATTATAACCTTTGTTAGGTAATTTTTTGAGTTTTATTTCATTAGTCTTTATCATAATTTCTGTTTGTTAAATTATTAAATATTGTTAGTTTTTTATATCAATATCTGAGTAGTTTTTATAATTGTTAAAGGCTGAAAGAGGGGGGATTTATTTATTAACCGGAACTACTTTAAAATATTCAAATACAACACGATTAATAGCATTCTCATTATAAGAATTTCCGAAAATCCCTGCATCCTGTACTTTTTCAGCTGACTCGATAATGTTTTCATGCTTTAATCCTAGCTGATGCCAGTTTTTACCGTCATTACTGGCAGCCAAACCGTATTTTTTCCCTCGTTTACTAAGCTTATACCAGTCTTTACCTCCCGTAGAAGAACTTTCATCAAATTTCCCGTCACCATCCGCATCATTTCTCCATACGTTCATACCACCATATTTTAAAACATGGTGAAATTCAACCAGCCCGTTTGATGTGAAATCTGTCAATTCATTTCGAACTATTATTCCAATGCCTGCATAAGTACCTGTTGGCTGTGTGGAGCCAAATTTTGTAATAACATCGAAATCCCCTTTTACATTATTCATATATACTGCTCCGTAATCTTCAAGAACGCCACTCCTGCCTCCTGCATCAATAATAATGTGGCCGCTTTTTGTTAAATAAAATTCTGATTGTCTTGTAAAGACTATGTTATAATACCATTCAGGGAATTCCTCAACTGAAATATCGACAGTTTTATCTGCTGTTTTCAGGCTATAGAGGTCAACTTTTTTTATTTCACCGGGTTGAAGTTCAAGAGTTTTTTCGTAAGCAACTTTCCCATTCTGCATCAGTTTAACAGTTTTGGATCCTTTTTCGCCGCCGGTATTCTGTAGCTTCAGTGTGAAGATCATTTTGTCTGACGGATCATTTTTAATTTGCATAGTATCGTTAATAATAATGCGTGGGGGAGAAGTTTGCACTTCAATAGGTTTATTTTTACCATTAACCTCAATATTATGTTTCCCGGGCAGATATATCGGCTTAAGTTCAAAGGAGAATTTTTTATTTTCCTTCTCACTGAGCCATAACCATGAAGACCCCGTATTCTGATTATTTTCTGAAGTCTTCAGTTTGTACATCCCGGCGGCACCATTGTTACGAAGACTTACAATCAGCGTTCCCGGGTCTCCGGCCTTTATACCGGCTTTTTGTTCTACTTCATCTATTTCAACATTTCCTGCCCGGGGAAAAATGTTTTCAGAGTTCACATCATTGGTTACAATTACTGGCTGTTTGGTGAGAGGGAAATCGGAAATTACAGAGATATTTTCGGAAAGATTTCCTGTTACACTTACCTGTGGAAACTGATAATAAGTATCAGCAGCCTTTATTTTAATATCTTTAGCCTGGGTAATCAGGAACAGGGGTTGCTTGTTTTGTAGACATGGAAGATTGATATCAGTAACACTGAGTTTTTCGCCATTTCTGAAATCAAGGACAGACCGGATATTTTCATTTAGATGGAGATCAATATTCCTGATGCTTAAATTGTTTACATAGTCAGTTTTCAGCCATGCATCCATATTCCCGTTTTTAGACCGGAAGTATATATTTTCAACAGAGATATCGCTAATGGGAGCTTCAGGAGTGCCAATGATCTGGGATTCTCTTTTGGCTTCATTAACAATAATATTATTAAAATGAATATCGTGAATAACAGGTTTATCTACAGCTATGGTTGTTATGTCAAACAAACACAGAACATTTCTTGCTATTATGTCCGTGAAGGTCAGATTTTCGATAGTTCTCACAGGGTTAATTTCCAGGGATGCACGCATTAGTTGGATTGAAAATACTTCGCCGGTATTCTCGAAAACACAGCCGGAGACCTGTATATTGCGAAAAATACCTGCAGTGCCTGTTCCTATTTTTATTGCCGGATGGGTTGTATTTCTGACAAAACAATTCCTGATGATAATATTTTCAGTGACATGTCCATTAGCAGGATTACCTTCATTTTTTATTGTAATGGGATCGTCACCTGTTCCTTCAATGGTACATGCGTCGATCAGCACGTCAGAGGAGCTGACAGGATTTATACCATCAAATCTGCCGTTCAATACTTTAACATCCCTTACAGTAACACCTTTGCAGCCATATAAAGTGAGTGACCAACCGGCAGCATCTTTGATGGTTACTCCACTGATTAAGATTTTTGTTGAACCTTCAATAAAAACGCCAAGGGGGCCCCTGCCGTGTTTGTTTCCCGCACCCGGATCCTCCAGTCTTATTCCATCAATAACACCTTTGCCGGTTATTGACACATTATGCATATTTACGCAATGAATAAATACATACCGGGATGAAGTACTATAGACATAACTAGTATCGGGTTCCAGTTGATAATCATTAAGGTTGCTGCTGCCCTGTAGTACTGCACCCTCGCCAATATTGAGTGTGACATTGCTTTTAAGGTATAGTGATCCGGAGACATATACTCCGGGAGGGAAAAAAACGACTCCTCCCGAATCTGCATAACAGCGGTCAATTGCTTCCTGTATCGCTTTGGTATCCAAGTCATGGCCATTTCCAGCGGCACCCAGATCCTTTATATTATAACTTTTTTGTCCGCTGGCATTTAAAATAAACATCAAAGTAACTATGGCTACTATCAATTTTTTCATTCGTAATTTTTTAATTATTTTTTTATATAAAAGTATGTTAAACACATTGTCATTTCGTAAAACCATTTCAGGTGAATTTTATAGTATTGATGAATGAGTAAAATTCTTAATACTAACCAGGTTTCTATGATTATACGTTTTCCGGAATAACAAAAGGTTCCCTTGGAGGACGCTTGAGGTACTTGTTGGCTTCATCGTCGTTTATGAATTTCTCATTTACCGGATCAAAATTCAGGGTTCGTCCCGTTCGATAAGCAATATTACCAAGGTGAGCCAATCCCGATGAAAGGTGGGCCGTTTCAACAGGGCCGTTAAGCAATGACTTGTCATGCGCTTTTACTGCCTGAATGAAATTAAGAAAATGGTCGCCGGCCTCTGTACGTGACGGACCTGGTTTTTTATCTTTACCAAGATAGGTTTCATAAATATGAGACCCTTTTATAACCATATACCCTTCACTGCCATAGAAAATATTACCAACATCATCATCTTCACCTGGTCCAAGCTCATAATTTGTGATCCATGGGCGTACCTCAAATTCAATTAATTTCTTTTCCTTCGGATAATGGTAAGTAGAGGAAAGGGTTTCCGGTGTCTCTTTGGCATCATCAAACAGGAATTTTCCTCCCCCTGATGTAATCTTTTCAGGAAAACCCACATCAAGGCCCCACATGCATATGTCTGTCTGGTGAATTCCCTGGTTACCAATATCTCCATTACCATAGTTCCAGAACCAGTGCCAGTTGTAATGAACATAGTTGCGGGAAAATGGTAGTTTTTCTGCCGGCCCGGTCCATATATCATAATCCAGTTCCGGTGGTACCTGTTCAGTTCCCTTATCTCCAATACTTCCACGATCGCGGAAAACAATTCCCCTTGCCATATAAACATTCCCTATTAAGCCATTACGAAGATGGTTTACAGCTTCCCTGATAGCCACAGAACTTCGTGCCTGAACACCATGCTGTACAATACGGTCATATTTTTCAGCAGCTTCAATCATCTTTCGTCCTTCAAAAAAAGTATGAGACCCGGGTTTTTCTACATATACATCCTTACCGGTCTGACAGGCCCAGATTGTTGCAAGTGCATGCCAGTGGTTTGGTGTCGCAATACTTACAACATCGATTGATTTATCATCCATCACTTTTCGCAGATCCTGATGCTGAATAACTTTTTTACCATACTTTGCTTCAAACTCCTGTGCGCGATTATCCAGAATTGTGAGGTCAGTATCACAGATACATGCAACTTCAACATCCTTCATCCCTGCATAAGCACCTACATGACTCCAGCCACGACCCCTTAATCCTAGAACTGCAACCCTTATTTTATCGTTTGCACCAAATACATTCGCCGGAATTATAGTCGGCATGGTTAATAAAGCAGCTGCACCAGCTGTTTTCTGAATAAAATTTCTTCGTGAAAAGTTCATTCTTTCTTTCATAATTTAACTATTGATTATTTTTATATTCTTTTCTATGGAAATTCAAGTCATAGCGGTATTTCTTTACATTTGAACCTGACTTTTTTTATGAGTTTTTATACAGCATAACATTTACATAATTAAAATAATATACTGCCCTGCTGGGCAGTATATTATTAATTATTTAGTTTTAAATTAAAACCCGGGGTTTTGCTGTAACTGAGGAGCCTTGGTTATTTCAGTTTGTCTAATTGGCCACCAATACTGGGAAGGGACATAAGTATTAGGTGGAGCTGCCTGGATTGCGGTCCAGGTGGTAGTTACTACACCATCTTCATGTAATTCCACAATATCGATTCCGGTATTGGGTGTTGAGAAAGCTTCTTCCAGAATCTTCCATCTTCTTATATCATACCATCTGTTTTCTTCAAAGTAGAGTTCTACTTTTTTCTCATGATGCAAGGCTTCTCTGATATCACCTGTAAAATCAGGCAGACCGGCCCTGTTTCTTATCATATTGAGATAAGTTGTTGCTGTTGGAATGTCACCCAGTTCCATACATGCTTCAGAATACATAAACAATACTTCTGCATAACGAATGAAGATCCATATAACATCACTATAACCATCAATTTGGGGGAAGATTTCATCATCCATCATTTTTTTCACATATAATCTCTGATAATTACCATTATTAGAATTCCAGGAAGCATTCCGTGTATCCATACCATTATGTCTGCTTATCTCTACTCCGCCTTCTTTGTATATTGTAGTTCTGGTATTAACGTATCCGATAGGATCATACACGGCATAATCCGCCCTTAAACGCGGCTGCCATTTGGCACTGTCGAACAGGATACTTGCGTACAACCTGGGATCACGATCCCGGAATGGATTTTCGTTGAGGAATGTTGAGGAGATGTTCTGATACACTCCGGTTGAAGGATCTATTGAAAAATGCTCGCTGAATTTTGAACCATCTTTCATATCGAACTCATCTACCATGGTCATCCACGGACCGTTTCTTCCATCGCCTCCAAATCCGTTGGGGTAATTTCTCATGAGACTCTCTTCTATTCCCTTACTTTTTTGATACATGTGTCCCCAGATAACTTCCTTACTTGACAGGTCTCTAGGTTTAAAAAACTCGAAAAACTTCTGCGCCACTACTTCCTGATCAGGAGCGCCAAAATCCTCCAGCTCGCAGGTTCCCATATCAATAACTGCTTTTGCAGCATCTCGTGCAGCTGTCCATAGAGCGGTACGGTCGGGAGAGGCATAACCTACCAGGGTATTAGCGGCAGTTCCATCTGCAGTAAGATCACTTGCTGCAAAGAGTAAAATTCTTGCTTTTATTGCCAGAGCTGCTTCCTTTGTTGCTCTTCCCATCTCCATCTCACTCTTTGGTTTAAGCAATGCGGCAGCTTCAGTAAGATCGCTTACTATAAAGTTGACAGTTTCTTCGAAAGTAGCCCTTGTAATAGCATTAAAATCATCGCCGAATTGATTTGGTTTACTAAAGAGAGGTAAACCGCCGTAAACGCGACAGATTTGAGAATAGGCAAAACCTCTCATAAATAATGCTTCTCCTTTCATTACATCAGTTTGAGCTTTTACTCCGGGTTTTTGTAAATCATCATAACCATTCGGTACATCATCGATGTTAGCAAGAAATGTATTTATTTCCTGGATAACGCTAAACCTGTCCCAGGTACCATTTGGTGTCCAGGTAGAATTATAGCCGCCTGTTCTATCAGCAGTTTGTTCTCCTTTATGATAAGTGTCTGTAGAACCACCCCTTTTGTTTGCTCCTTCATCACTCATAGCACTCATCATCACAGATGAGTTTCCATGCCCCATTTTATTATATAAACTCATAAGGTATTTATCTGCCAGGTTGACATCAGCAAAAACAACCGCATCCGAATACCTGTCAAGAGGATCTTTATCCAGAATGTTCTCACAACCCTGGAGCACAAGCGCCAAAGTCAGAAAAATTAATATGTATGTATTTTTTTTCATAATTGCATTTTTTAAAAATTAGAAGTCAATTTTGACACCACCGGCATAAACCTTCATAATCGGATAAGTTTCTCCCGTTTCATAACTTCCGTAATTTGAATCACTTCCAAGAGGATATCCGGTTTCAGGGTCCTGGAGCTTATTATTATTAAAGATGAAGAATAAATTCTGTGCCGATAAATAAACCATTGCATTTTTAAGTAGGAGCGATTTAGTAAGGGACTGTGGCAGAGAATATGATATTTGAAGGTTTTTCATACGAGCATAAGCCCCTTTCTGATAATTATAATCCAAATCGTCAGTTCTCCAGTATTCTTCTGTCCTTTCCCAGGCTCTTGGTTTTGTGGCATCAATATTATCCACGGTCCATCTGTCTTCAGCATCATAGGCATAGTAATTTGAAATTGAACCACCACCATCGCGCCTGAATTGTTTCAAAGTTGTTCCTGTACCCTGAATCAGACCAGACAACATTAAGTTTTTGTAAGCCAGGTTGAATCCCAGACCAAAAGTCAGTTCAGGGACATAATTCTTGTCAAAAATTATCTTGTCAGAATTAGTAATTTCTCCGTCTTTATTATAATCCTCAATGATAATATCTCCTGGTCTTGCGCCGATTACATGTGGCGTGGCATCAACCTGAGCCTGATCCCTGAAAATTCCCAACGATTTGTAAAGTAGCATCGCACCTTGCGGGTGGCCAGTCAACGACTGCCATGGCTCTAGTGCTTCCGGCTCATCAAATTCAATTACAGTGTTATGAGCATAAGCAATGTTCCCGTTTAAACCATATGAAATATCACCTTTTCTTTCGTTGTATCCCAGTTCAATTTCGAATCCCCTGTTATCAACAATCCCATAGTTTTCATCCGGCAGAGAAAGTCCTACAAAGCTAGGCACTGAAGCATTCCTTTTCACAAGAATATCACTTCGTTTCTGATAAAAAAAGTCAGCATTGAAAGATAACTTGTTATTAAGAAGGGTAGATTCAAAACCAACGTTAGCAACATTTGCCACTTCCCAGGTAATCAACGGATTAGGCACATTGCTCTGAGCTAAACCTGTTACATATTCTCTAGGGTATCCCATTACACTCCCTCTTGTAAAACCATAATTTATCAGATATTGGTATGCAGCTACTGCATCGTTACCCATCTGGCCAAAAGAGGCTTTCAATTTTAAATAATCAATGAACTGAACATTGTTTTTCCAGAAATTCTCATTGGAAACACGCCATCCAGCCAAAATACTCGGGAAAGTGCCCCAGCGGCCGTTGTCCTCAGAGAATCGTATTGAACCATCACGGCGTAGAGAAAATTCCAGTAAATAAGTCTCTTTGTAGTTGTAGGTCAGTCTTCCGAAATAATTTTGGCGGGCATCGTTACTTGCACCACCTGCGTTAGACCAATCCATTGAACTTCCGGCAAACATGTAAGGCATCAGTTCAGTATCAAAATACCTGCGTGATGCTGAAAGGTTTTGTGACAAGTAATCTGAACCCTCCATTGCAATGAAAGCTCCTATGTTATGATTTTCCGCTATTGTTTTGTCATAACTTAATTTTATGTTAAAGAACCTGGAAACAGAGTTTGAAGTGTATTCTGACAGGTGCGGATCTAGATTTCCCCGAAGGCCTGGAAGAAGAAATGCTGATCCGTCTTCTTTCCCGGTATTACCGGCATCCAGATATGTTTGTTTATCAAGATTATAGAGAGTAAATGAGTGACTCCAGGATTTACTTACACCAAACCCTTGATCATAAGCAAATGAGCTTGTAAGTGCCAGTCCTTTAACACCGGGAATTTTTAAAGTAGCAGTAAAAAGAGTATTGAGTTTGTAGCTGTTGTTATGCTTAAATCCAGGTGCAGGTCCTGATATCACTGCTGGCTGGAAACCAGAATTCATATCTGGTCCGGGTAATCCATTAGGATAATATGCCAGCATAGTAGGTCTGAAATCCCTCATGCTACCCCATATATTAGAAGGACCAAATACAGGAGAATTCTTATTTACCTGGGATCCATTTAGATCAATTCCTACATTAAAGTATTCATTTATCTTGTAATCAATATTGGTACTTACATTATACCTCTTGTATGAACTTGCGTTGTTTTTGTATATACCTTCCTCATAATTATAACCAAAAGAACTATAATAAGTTAAGTTTTTAGTTCCTCCACTTACTGAGATATTGTGATTACGTCTTGAACTATAAGTTGCCAGGACCTCTTTAGCCCAATCAGTATTTGGGTGTGTCCATGGATATTCGCCGGATTCAAATTTTGCAATATCATCAAGTGAATACAACATGTCTCCTTCCGGTACATCCCTGTATGACTGCATTTCCCTTATCATTGTTGCATATGTTGGAGCATCAGCCATTTTTGCTAGGAAAGTTGGAGTCATTAACCCTTCCTGGAATGAATAAGAAAATCTTGGTGCAGAAGTACTGCCTCGTTTTGTCGTGATAAGAATAACTCCATTTGCTGCTCTTGCACCGTAAATACCGGCAGAAGCATCTTTAAGTACTGATATACTCTCAATATCTTCAGCCAAAAGTAAGTTCATATCTCTACCAGGGATACCATCTATAACTACCAGCGGAGAATTATCTCCAAGCGTGGCCCTTCCCCTGATAAGCATAGATGCCATATCAGCACCTGGTTCACCATTCATTTGCTGAACAATAACCCCGGGCAAACGGCCTGCAAGCGAATTTGCAACCATGGCAACTGGAGCAGCAACAATTTCTGCATTTTTTACAGTTACAATGGATCCGATAACATTGACTTTTTTCTGAGTACCATAACCAATGGCAATTACTTCTTCTATTCCAATGGCATCAGTTTCCAAAGAAACATTTATGGATGTTTGATTGCCAACTGCAATTTCCTGAGATAACATTCCAACAAAAGTAAACACCAGCGTGGCATCTTCCGTGATGTTGGTTAAAAAATAATTACCATCGGTGTTGGTAACTGTTCCCTGTGTGGTGCCTTTTAACAAGACAGTTACACCTGGTAAAGGAAGTCCGGACTCATCGGTAACAGTTCCTGTTATCCTTTTCTGCTGTGATTCCGATGTCAGATAATCAGGTGCCAGAATGATCTTGCGGTCCATGATTGTATAGTTTACATCAGAATTGACAAACAACTCATTCAGGATATTACTAATTAATTGATTATTGACAGAAATACTGACCTTACGTTTAGTATTTAGCAGTTTTTCATTGTATAGGAAGAAAAACTCACTTTCCCGTTCAATTTTATCAAGAACACTGACTATTTCAGTTTCTGAAAAATTGAGGGAAAGTCTGGTCTTTTGAGAGTAGGAGTCTATGGCATGTGCTTGTAAAACTCCCAGGATTAAGATAATAACAGCATTCCGCATAATTATCAGTTTTTTTTTCAGAGAACAATAAACTAATTCCCCGAAAAGTTTGTTTTTTTCATACATTTGTAATGTTTTTAAGTTAAAAAAATTCCGAAAGGATGTTTTTTGGGAAATTGTTAGTGCGATTTCCCTTTTTTCTTGCATTTTACTTATGGTCCGTTTATTGTGTTCATAGTTAGTTTAGATTACAGTTTAGCAATATCATGTTTTAGATAAAAAGTAACTTTTTCTTTCTCAAAGGTGCCATCAGCATGAATCTTTCTTGGGGTAATTTTGTACTTGATAGGAGATGTCATTGATAAAAATCTGAGCACATCTTCAAGTTTGTCATCTTCAAATATTGCGCGAAAAGAATATTCCTCAAGCTCCTTGTCGGCAAGGACAACTTTCACATTATACCAACGTTCAATACGCCTGGCAACTTCCTCAAAAGGATCCCCCCTTAAAACAAGCTTACCTTCAGTCCATGCATTGTATTTATCAGGATCAGTTATACTTTTTAAAATTTCCCCATTACTGAAAATTAATCTCTCTGATGGGAACATGGTTACGTTTTCATCACTATGTCCTGTTGTAAATTGCACTTTTCCCTCTTTAAGCACTATCTCAACATAATTTTCCTGAGGATAAGCACTCAGGTTAAAGGTAGTTCCCAATACTGTAACAACTGAATTCCCTGCATTTATCTTAAAGGGCTGATTTTCATCGTGTTTAATATTAAAATATGCTTCTCCCTCGAGCTTAACATGACGGCTATCCTCAAATGGGATTGAATAGCTCAACTGTGAACCACTATTTAACATCCCGGAAGTACCATCGGGCAGGGCAAAGGATACCCGTGAACCTAAAGGGGCATATATCGTTGATTCTACCAGGTCACTGGTCATTATTTTTTCACTACTATACATATCGTTAATAAAAAGAGAGCCTGCAACTACTAACGGCAAAAGTAAAATTGCAGCTACCCTTCTATATGCCCTTTGGAACCTGTGCCAGAATTTTTGGTCTTTCAATGATTCGCTCATACTAACAACATGATGAACTCTGTCTAAAATATGATCGAGATTTACCTTTGGTGAATTATCTTCTCTAGGCAAAGAGGTAAAGTCCTTTTCCAGATAATTTCTGAAAGGAAGGTTGTTCTCTCCATCCAAAAAAAATGCTTCAACATATTTTCTTTCTGTAGCGTCAGATTTCCCGCTAACATATCGCTCTATTCTATCAAAATCATCTTGTTTCAAGTTTGACATATTTACATTCAGTAAAAAAATATTTATTACTTTTATAACATAATTACTGTCATCAAAAGTAGCACATAACTCATCTTTAAAAAAGCTGACAGGTAATCCCCAAATTTAACTGTTCAGAAAACTTGTAAATACCTGTCAACACTAACTAACCAAACTACCTTTCTCTACATACTATATCCTTGTGCATGTTAAATCTCATATAATAAATACACTTTTTTTTGTTGGGACGAGGTGAATTGCCTTTCAATATCTCTGACTTGACGACCTGCGATAGTCTTGATTTTTCTTATTGCCGCCCTGGCTTTCTTTCTTCTTTTGGGATGGTTGTGATAACGTTGGTTTATCATCAGCTGCTTTAATGTCCGGGTATAAGTTTGACGTAAGGTGATTCCCTCTTGTTTGGCTATCTTGTT
>JABMPI010000234.1 GCA_013203755.1 Bacteroidota bacterium | reverse complement strand
TTGCATAGGAAAGTTCAACAGCTTTTTGCTTGAACTCCTTGTCGTACTTTTTTCGGTTTTGTTCCATGATTGTAAATTAATGCTTTTATAGCTTAACTTACCGTCCTGCCAAATGTAGCACTTCCAAATTGGTAATGCATGGGTAGGTGGAAGAAAATATAAAGATGTATCCAGTCAGGATGAAAACCCTGATGACGGTAAATATCTGGGAGAACCTGATGGAAAAGTTGACAATTCTGACAGACAAGAAATTGGCAATGCACTTCCAGATTTTATTGGAGGTATGAACAATAATTTTTCATACAAGGGCTTTAATCTTAATGTATTTTTTATGTGGTCCGTAGGAAATGATATCTTTACTTACGATAAAACTCAGCTTACATTGGGGACAGGTGGGCAAAATGTGTATGCCTATATGAATGATCGATGGACTCCTTCAAACCAGAGTAATGAGTTTCCAAAAGCCACCACCAACAGACAGATTGTAATTAATGATTACTATATAGAGGATGGTTCGTACCTAAAAGTTAAGAATATCGTGCTTGGATACACTTTTCCTGAATCTATGGTTAAAGTTGTAGACAGACTAAATGTTTATTGTTCGTTAAATAACTTTATCACTTTCACAAAATATTCAGGATTCGATCCTGAGGTAAGCTATAGAGGTGCTTCGAATCTGACTATGGGAGAAGATTATAGCACTTATCCTCAGTCGAAAACCGTAATGTTTGGTGTTAAGGTTGACTTTTAATGTTTAAAAAATTGAAAAATATAATATTATGAAAAAGATAATATGTTTGTTATTAATCGTTTTACCTGCAACCTTGTTCAATTCTTGTAGCGAATTCCTGGAAGAAAATCCGGTTGACAGGTATGTAGTAAGCAATGTTTATACCGATGAGTCGGGAGCAATTGCATCAGTAACCTCAATATATAATCAGCTGTATAATTTGTACGAAAGATATATGTATATGGTATTTGATCTTCCAGTAGATGATGAAAAAAATGGACAAGGTATGCCAAACCAATACCTTCAAAATCTGGAATACATGAGGCATACACAGAACAATACGTTTGTGCGGAACTATTGGAGATTCTGCTATAGTGGAATATTCAGGGCCAACAATGCATTGGAGCAGATCCCTGAAATTGAGATGGACGAAACACTGAAGGCAAGGTTGATAAATGAGGCCAAATTTCTAAGGGCGTTATATTTCTTTAACCTTGTAAGGGCATTTGGTGATGTACCTCTACCAATTGGAACAAGTGTAGAAGAAACTGTAACAACACGTATTCCCCTAAGTGAAGTATATGCACAGATAATAAGTGATTTAAATGATGCAAAAGCATTGCCCAAAAGCTATTCAGGATCGAATGTTGGCAGGGCAACCAGTGGAGCAGCTTCTGTACTTTTAGGGTATGTTTATGTAACAATGAAAGATTGGAGTGCTGCTGTTACCGAGTTAGGAGCAGTGGTCAACAATGAAAGTTCTTTTGGATACGGACTTTGGGACGATTTGAAAGATAATTACAGGATTGCTACAGAAAATGGCAAAGAATGCGTATTTAATATACAGTTTGCAGAAACTCCTTCAAACGGAAACGGAGACATGGCACTTTCAGGTCCAAAATATACCTTACAAGCCGATTATGGAATTATTGCCATTCCAGGAGTTAATGGGTGTAACGAAGCAGATATCCCGTGCGAAGAACTTTACAGCCAATATGATGTTGAAGACCAAAGAAAATACATAATATTTAGCAAAGAATTTGTAAGTCCTCTCAACGGGCAAACTTATTATACACAAATTCCGGTGTATCATTCACATTGGGAAGATGGAGAGACCGTAGCTGGAAATTCAGATGCAAATACTTTTGTTCTTCGCTACTCAGATGCCTTGTTGCTATATGCAGAAGCACTGAACGAAAATGGAGATCCTGCGGCAGCTTATACTCATCTTCAAAGAGTAAGGAGCAGGGCATATAAGAATGATCCAAAAGGGATTTTGCAAGGTGCCAAAACAAAAGAAAATGTTGGGGCATGGGTACGCCAGGAACGCTGGCAGGAACTCGCCCACGAAGGTAAAAGGTGGTTCGATTTAGTGCGTTGGGGAATATTAAAGGAAAGAATGACGGAGCATGCACAAAACGAAGTTGCCCTTGGTGGTTACGAATCGCATAAAAAACTTGAGATTATTGCTAACTTCAAAGATGCGATGTCTTTAATGCCAATTCCACAAGCGGAACTGGATGCAAATCAATTGTTGGTACAAAACCCGGGCTGGTAATGATTTTAATTAATTTGGTTAGTTAGATAAAAGAATAGCTTTCAGGTTTTCCCGAAAGCTTTCTTTTTAGTAAACTTGTATCTCTAAAATCATAAATCAAATTTCAAAAAAATAAACTATGAACCGAAAATTACTAAACTCTATTTCCCTTATTATTTTAGGAATGATAATGTTTGGGTGTGTAACTCCACAAAAAGAAGAGGCTCAAAAACCCAATATCCTTTACATAATGAGTGATGACCATGCCTACCAGGCCATTAGTGCATACGGACATGGACTGAACGAAACGCCAAACATCGACAGGATTGCCAATGAAGGAGCCCTTTTCACACGGGCTACCGTTACTAATTCAATTTGTGCTCCCAGCCGGGCTGTGTTACTTACCGGGAAACACAGTTTTGTAAATGGAAAAGTTGACAACATGCTACCTTTTAATTGGGATCAGGAAAATTTCCCGAAAATACTTCAGGCAAATGGCTACCAAACTGCTATGATTGGTAAAATTCATTTAAATGGCATTCCTCAGGGATTCGATTTTTCAATGGTTCTACTAGGGCAAGGACATTATTACAACCCTGATTTTTTTATTGAGGGCAAGAAAACACGCATTGAAGGTTACTGTACCGAGATTATTACTGAAACTGCACTGGACTGGCTAAAAAACAAACGTGATCAGGACAAACCGTTTTGTATGCTTTACCACCAAAAAGCACCACACCGCAATTGGTTGCCTGCGCCTAAATATGTAAATCTGTACGACGATGTTACATTTGAACCACCGGCAAATTATTTCGATGATTACGAAGGACGCGGAACAGCAGCTCATACACAGGAAATGCAAGTGGATGGCCATGCACAGTGGGGACACGACTTTAAACTAATTGTTGATCCGAACGGAGATACAACCAATTTTTACAACGATATAAAAAGAATGAACCCAGAACAACGTGCCAACTGGATGGCTGCCTACGAAAGCGAAAATCAGGAACTTTTAGCAAATATGCCAGAAGGAAGAGAACTGGCCCTCTGGAAATTTAACCGGTACATTAAAGATTATTTACGTACCATAAAATCGGTTGACGACGGTGTTGGCGAAGTACTAGATTATCTCGAAGAAGCTGGTTTGGCAGAAAACACAATTGTAATTTACACATCAGACCAAGGATTTTATTTGGGTGAACATGGTTGGTTCGACAAACGTTTTATGTACGAAGAATCGTTCAGAACACCACTTTTAATGCGTTATCCAAAGGAGATTAAACCGGGAACTAAAATCGATAAGTTAGTACAAAACTTAGATTTTGCTCCAACCTTTTTAGATTATGCCGGAATTGGAATACCGGAAGAAATGCAGGGAAATTCATTCCGAAAATTGGTTAGCGGCGAAACTAGTGAATGGCGTGATGCAGTTTATTATACCTACTACGAATACCCATCAGTTCACATGGTAAAACGCCATCATGGTGTGGCAACAGATCGTTATAAACTAATTCATTTTTATTACGACGTAGATGAGTGGGAAATGTACGATTTGAAAACTGACCCTTCAGAAATGAAAAGCATTTATGGTGATCCTGCCTATGCTGAAATTCAGGAAAATCTCCACAAAAGACTGATTGAGCTGCGCGCTGAATATGGCGACAGCGACGAAAACGATCAAAAATTTATCGATATTTATTTAGATCAACAGAAAAAAAGCAGAGAAAGACAAGCGGCAAGAAGGAACCAATAAAATCCATATAAAATAATTTATGAATTCCATTTGACTCATGTCGGATGGAATTCGTATTTTTGAGACAAACGAAACCAACGGCTATGAAAAAACTAAACCTTTTATTTCTAATTTCCTTCACATTATTTTCTTGTTTAACCAATAAAACTCAAAACCAACCCAACATTATTCTGATAATGACAGATGATCAGGGCTGGGGCGATTTAAGTAGTAGCGGCAATACTAATC
>JABMPI010000233.1 GCA_013203755.1 Bacteroidota bacterium | reverse complement strand
TTTTTAATGTTATTAAACTATTTATAATAACAGCAATTAACCTCTTAGAATTGCTTTTGCCTCTGCATCGAGTGCCTCGGTCATAAACGGAATGTTGGTAATCTCTTCCGTTTCGCGGTTAGAAGATATCAGGTCGCTGCGGTCGAGTTCACCCAGATTGAATTTCCGGGCACCGGCCATAAACTGTTGCAGTCCGCCAGCTAATTTGTCGGCATATCCCATCATTGCAATAGCTCCATAAGGAATGTTTTTCATTTCGTCGGCACCCACTTTATTTTTCACGGTTTCCCAAGCAGAGAAAATCTCTTCGGGGTACTTGCCATATTCAAGTACTGAAGCAGGCAGGGTTTCCCAGTGGCCACTCAATTCCACTTTTCTGTCAGGATTGAAAGTCGCTTCAATGTTACTTCCAAGGAATCCGGCAATCATTGGCGCACGACCCAAACAAACTAATTTAGCGTATGGCGCACCCAATGAAAGCGATTTAAACAGATGGTCTTCGCGTGCAAATCCACCGGCAAACGAAAGATCGGGAACTTTTATGCCCTGTTCTTCCAGTATTTTACAGTATTCGTAGGCTTTGGCATGTAATGGCAACGAAGGAATTCCCCAATGTTGCATCATATTCCAGGGGCTCATTCCTGTACCGCCGCCAGCTCCGTCGATAGTTAGCAGATCCAATTTAGCATCGGCTGAATAACGGATTGCCATGGCAAGGTTTTCCATACCGTAAGCACCCGTTTTTAATGAAATACGTTTGAATCCCAATTTGCGTAGATAAGCAACACTGCTCATAAAGTCTTCGCGCACTGCGTCAACGGTATGTTTATTAGTAGATCCCAATCTACTGTGACGGGCAAACGACGTTATTGCACGGTTTTCGTAGCCTTTTATTACTATCGGGTCGTATGGTTCAGGATCAACAATATAACCGCGGTCTTTCAGAAACTGAGCATATTCCAGGCTTTTAACCTGAATTTCACCCCCAATATCTTTGGCACCCTGTCCCCATTTTAATTCAATAATAATATCGTTGCCATATTTATCGATGAGGTATTCGGCTACACCATTGCGGGTATCTTCCACATTCATTTGAATGATAATTGCACCGTAACCATCGTAATAACGCTGGAAATATTCGATGCGCCGTTCCAGTTCAGGAGCCGCTAAAATGCGGCCCTTTTCCAGTACCGATTTTTTATCGACACCCACCACATTCTCACCCACCACAATTGGGAAACCTGCCAGCGCTGCACCAACAGCAAACGACGGCCAGTATTTAGCAGCTATAAAAGTGGAGCCCAGCGCACCGGTCATTATTGGTACGCGGCATTTTGTTTTTATTTCGCCTCCAAACTCAGTTTCAATATTTACATTGGTAAATATACAATCGTCCGGATCGTCGGAGAGATTGCTGGGCATTCCCTTCGAGCCGTAGGCATAACCCTGAATTCGCAAACCATGATAGCCAGCGCCAACAGAGGTAATATGGCTGGCTCCTGATGTGGAGTGGCTGTACCTTCTTGGGTAAAGCATTTTTCGTCCTTCGAGGCACGAAAGCCAGGTTTCACACTTGCCTTTACAGGCAGAATCGCACAAGGTGCATAATCCGGATTCGCAAGGAACTCCCCGGTTAACTGCTCCAAGCGCATCATTGTTCTTAATGAATTGTAGCATTTTGTTAGTATTTGTTAAAAATCAATAGGTTTTTAGCAAAAATAGTAACAATATGTCAAAGACATGATGTAAATCATATATTGTGCAACATATAATTGAAATTATTTTGCACAGGAATTTTTGCTTTTAGGGGAAGGAAATTTGGAATAATATATTTGTGTGCACGGATTAAAAAAAATGGAATACACAATAAGGTATTAACACCTTCTTTTTCTTTTAAGAGGGGTGGGTTCGCAAAAACGAGTCTGGGGTGGTTAAAATATTTTTGCAAATAAACCACAACCACAAATACCTAAAAATTTGTATTACAACCTTGTTTTCTGATTTTAACTTAGTAACCATAAAATTCTCAAACAGCATTCAAACCATATTGAAAATTGAGATTAACAAGCTCTGTATACTTTTTTTGTATGTGTACCAAAAATACATTAGTATAATTATAACTTGGATTATTTGTTTAACCCCCGGTTTTAACCGGGGGTTATTCAGAGATTAAGCCTATTTCAATTATATAAAGTTTTAAACCGATTTTGGTGAAGGTAAATTGTATTCAGCATTGCGTGGATCAGAAAGCATTCGGTTAGCTTGAACAGAATGATCTCCAACAAAATGTTCTGCCTTACCATCAAATTCGAGCCAAGGTCCAACAATATATTCAGCTTTATCTTCTGGTACACCCATTCCGTCGCGGGCAATGGCATGTATTTTCATAAATTCTTCGTAAGCCAATGCATTATCTCCAAAGCGACCAGCTTTTTCGTTAAAAGGTACTTTTTTACCCAAGCGGTATGAAGTATTCATTAAGTGTCCAAGTGCGCAACTGTAGTGGGCATCATACATATTCCCATTGGCCATTGTTGGGTCATTGGCACGACATGCAGTAACAAAACTTACCCAATTGCCACCAGGAGTTTGCCGAACGTCCGTGATTGGTACATTTCGGGGCTGACTGCCGTTGTGTGATTGGTATTCTCCATCAAGAAGTTTTCCGCCATCTTCAAAATAAAACCGGTTGGTAACCTCTTTTACGTATCCCTCGTGGTTAACATTTCTGACATTGAAAAAAACATATTGCCCGTTTGCAAATTCGGCAAGTGCAAACATGGTATTGGGTGTCTCTCCCTGGTCTTCCCATTTGAACCTTCCACCAATTGCCATAACACGTTTAGGATGTGTGTTTTCAACTTCAGCATCAAGCGCCCAGTAGGCTACGTCAAGCTGATGGGTTCCCTGATTATTTAATTCTCCGTTTCCAACTGCCCAGTTCCAGTGCCAATTGTAATGCACCAGATTTTTGTTGTAACTATTAATAATTGAAGGTCCTTTCCAGATATTCCAGTCCAGATTGTTAGGAGGATTTGAATCGGTTTCAAAACCAATGCCTTCACGAGGTTTGCAGGCAAATCCGTGCGAAACCAGCATTTTCCCATATTTGCCCGAGCGAATATCGGATACTTGCCTGGCCCAACCTGGTTCACTTCGTCGTTGCGTACCATGCTGGACAACAATACCATATTTTTCTGCAGCGGCTAATGCAACACGTCCTTCATAAATATCGTGACTTGCTGGTTTTTCAACATAACAGTGTTTATTAGACTGGGCGGCCCAAATTACCATTTGAGAATGCCAGCTATTTGGTGTTGCTACGCTAATTGCATCAATCTTTCTGTCGTCAAGTACATGCCTTACGTCTGTAACTCCTTTAACACGTGAGCTTAATCCACCTTTTTCACGCAATGCATTTACACGGCTCTCCAGTACCGCACTGTCGGGATCAACAAGATAGGCGATCTCCACATTATCTTGTCCACCAAAGCCGTTAATGTGACTTTTACCACGGCCGTTTACACCACAAACCGCCATGCGAAAACGGTTGTTGGCTCCTATAATAGAAGCATACGATTTAGCACTAAAACCCATTGCTCCGATGGTAATACCGGCAGTACCAAGAACACTCTTTTTGATAAAATCTCTTCTTTGTGTCATTTTTACTAATTTATATTGGTTTAGAATATCAATTTTATTAATTCTTTTTAAGCCGTGTTATTTTTTTGGATGGTAGCCTAAAAATACGAAAATGTTTAGAATAGCAATAAATATCTGTTTTTTATATGAACACAGGAGGCTGTTTGAATACCCGGGACTCCCTGTCTGACCGATCAGGCTCCATTCTGGGAGGTGAATTTTCGTAATCCGATTTTAATTTGAAATACTAAATAATTTAGCGCCTTTTATTTCCCCTCCTGTTTCTTCCAAGGAGAGGTGGACTCACGCAAACGGGCTCGGGGTGGAAAGTGAATAGTGAGGTATTTAAGTATGATTTCATCTTTTGAACTGATTTAATTACTAATCTCTCCAAAAGCAGATTGTATATTTATCTACTTCAAAAGAAACAAATCAGTTTTAAAAATGCTTAATACTTTGTTATAAATTCTAATGATTTATTGACAAAAGTGTTGGTTTACAACGATAAAACATATTCCGTCAACCACTCAACCTCCTCTTCCGAAAGGTCTTCTCTTAATCCATGCTTTTCTTTTGAGAATACGTCTTTCATGCTTGCCGAGCGACCATCGTGCAAATATGGACCGGTGCGCCATGTTTCAATTAAGGTTGGTGTATCCCATGTATTTTGATGGTCGTACTCGCCTTGATTGCCAATTTCGTGCTGTTTCTGGTCGGTAAAAAATGCTCCGGTATGGCAATATTTGCAACTTATACTTTCAAAAATAGCTTTCCCCTTTTGCGCTTTTTCGCTCAGTTCTCCTTCAATTAAAAACGGACTGGGAATTGCTTTTAACGACTGTAAATATTTGTCAACTACCGCGGCATGGGCTTCTTCTACCTGAGTAAATTGAATGTGAGTAAATCCTTTTCTTACAGCTATTTCTGCTGTTGCCCGAATTCCGGTTATCATTGCCGGGGGAGTTTTATGAGCCAGCAACATACTTTTACAGTTTTTGGGGTTGCCCATTCCATCGTTTAACAAATCCCAGTTTAAACCATCGGTGCGCGCTTCATCCGGGTGACAACCGTTGCACGCCTGCCAGCCCTGAAAACAATAGGATGCATCGTTAAAATACATTTCACCCAAACGTACTTCATCCATTTCGCTGTTTTTACTTAAAGCAATATTTTGTTGTAAAGTTGAATTCGTGTCAAAAACATTGATGTTATCGGTGAAATAGTTGGCCACAAAAAGTTGCTTGCCCGAAACTTTTAATACCCTCGGACCATTACCGTCTACTTTAATTCTTGTTCTGATATCGGATAAAAAACGCAAATCGTACGAAAGAACTTCTTTGTTTTTAGTAAGGTTTAGTTTTTCGATAAACTTTGGATAGTCTATTTTGCTGAAATCCTGTGTTCCCGAATGTGCCACAAAAATAAACTCCGGCGAACAACTAATTCCCCACGATCCGGCTGCCCCGTTTTCGGGTTCATCCAACAATACAGTGGCCACAAATTCAAGTGTTGTGGCATCCAGCATACTCATTGCGCTGGTATTCATCCAACCTTGTTCCAGCTGTGTTGTTGGTACCTGAAATCGTCCCAGGTTATGCGAAATAAAAATATATTTCCCATCGGCAGAAAGCGACATTCCGCGCAGTGCATTGCTTCCGTTAGCCAGCGGAATATTTTTAATTAGAGTTTCTGTCTCCAAATCAATGATGCTGATTTCTGTAGTAACGGTATCTAAATCGGCTGCGTGGGCAGTTAGAAAATTGGCAACAAACAGATACTTCCCATCTTTTGAGATCTCAAGTTGCATGGGTTGGCGCAGAACAGAAATGCGATTTGTCTCCTTTTGCAATTCCAAATCAACCACCGAAATATCGTTGGAAAATTGATTGGCGACAAACGCAGTTTTAAAATCTGAAGTAACGGCAATATCACAAGCTCCATGACCCACTTTTATTCCCGATTTTATTGTAAGACTGTTTTTGTCAACTATTAGCAATTCACCCTCGGAGTAAGATTGAGTTATCAATAAATTGTCACCGGCAAGTTTTACAGCTTTGGGTGTTAAATCGGTTATTAAGGATTTTTTTAAACTAAAATCAGAAAGATTGTACGATCTAATTTCATTGGCTGTTTTTCCTGCAATAATAAGCTGATTGTTTTCTGTGTCGATCTCAAAATCTGTGGGAGAAAAGTAACTGTTTTCCTGAGCCACCAGATTTGAAAATATAAAAAACAGGATTATAAAAGCGGCATTTATTTTGATCATATTTCTATTTGTCATTTTATTGTCATTTCGATCCGTCATAACTCAGGCTCGAAATGACATCAATTATTAATTTTTTAGCTTTAGTACTTTTTACTTACTACTTGATACTATTCCGGTTGTATTTTTTTGTCATAAACGGTTTTCCCTTCGGTTATGGCTTTGTTGTTTTCCTTTTCAATCGTTAATCGTTTCATGTATTTATTTAGCTGAATTTGTTGTTCCTCGCAAGGTTCAAATCCTTCCATGTCGGCGCGGGGTAATTGTTCCAGTTGAATTTTACCAGCTTCAATAATTGCAAGTGCTTCCAAATATTCAGTACTATTTGTTTGAATATTTTTCAAACACGGACTCTTCTTCGGTCTTTCGAACGAGATTTGTGGTCCCAGTTTTCTGTTGTGGTCGGCAAGTTGGTTGAAATTAACTCCGGTTAATTTGCCAAGTCTATCCAATTGTTCTTGCGTTATTGGACTTCTTCCGGCAGGATTGTCGGGGTACGCAGATTCGTATTCAGGATAATAAATTCCATTTAAATCTATCCAGGTATAAAGCGTTTCCAACTCCTCTTTCGATAGCAATACTTTGTGGTGTCCTCTTTCAATAACTTTTACTAAATTACTGGCATGTGCTCCCCACGAATATGCTTGCTGAATTTCTGCCGGGCCAGCACCCACACTTGCAATCTGCTTTTTAAGTTGAATGTCGATGTAGGAAGCATTAAAGTATGGATTTCGATCGCCAGCCAATATTAATTTCTTAGCCGCTTTTTTACCAAAGTCGTGACATTTTATACAATGTGCATCAAACACAGGCTGCATATCCCGTGTATAACTAAATACAGGATTTTCATTTTGATGCTCTGTAAGTTTTTTTGGCTGTTGCCGCATGGCAATGGGCATTTTGGCAGCAACTGGCGGTACAGAAAGGCGATCTTCGTGACAACCAATACATCCGTTGGTTTCTCCCGGGTGAACAATTACACCGCTACGCATGGACTGTACCATTTTTTTCTTTTCATCCAACAATTGAAAATAGAGGTATTTGCTTGAAGGTGCTTCGAAATAAACGGAACCATCTTTTTCTACAGGAACGGTTCCAATTACCCTTTTATTCTCGAAACTGTGCCAGTTAACTCCCGGTGCCTGCTGTCCCTGTCCGTTCCAAGAAGGTTGTGTATACGTCCGCTTTTCGGGCGATTCCACTACCCTTAAATACTTAATCGAACCGGGTTTTACATTTTCCATGTGTGTGCCTTCGTACACATTTTGTACATAAAAATATCCCGGTGATTCATCAAATTTCCGTGCCGTTGGAATTTCCCTTGGGCGAAATCTGGGTGTCAATGGCATTGGATCAAAACAACTTAAATCTTTTTCTTCATGAAGTGAAATCTCGTTTCCTTCCCTATCCAAAAGATAAATTGCCATTGTCTCGTTAAGGGCATTTTTCTTTAAATCCTTCGATTTTGAAACAAGAAAATAATTTTCGTTTAGTGGGAATGGGTCTTCGTAGCGAACATCCAACTGCATAAAAGTGTCCCAGTTTCCTTTTCCAATTAAATCGATTGCACTTTCGGGCCATATTCTAACAACAGCTTCTTTTCCGTCAACACCTTTTGAACGGTCTAATAAAGTTAAAGCGCCCCAGGGACGGTCGTGGCACGAGCCAAAAATACTAAGTACTAAATTACTTCCCGGAACCGGGCGCGGGTCGATTACTCCACCTGGCGAATTAGAATTGTTGCCATAAAAAATAGCATGTTTTGTTCCATCCGGATTAACTGTCCACAATCCTTGCGCATCGCCAAAATTGCGGTCTACATATTCCCAGCGGTCGTAGATAATCCGGCCATAGTTCATTAATGCGGAATGGCCTTCGAATAAAGTGCTTTTCCCAAGTTGAACGATGTTTGAACCATCGGGATTCATACGATACAAATTAGCCATAATGTGACGGTTACACATGCAATATTTAGGTTCTCGTGTTGAGCTGAAAATGATTTGATTGTTGGGTAAATAAAGTGGATCGATATCAGAAATACCTTCTGCAAAAGTGAGCTGTGTAAGTTCGCTTCCATCTGCATTTATTTCATAAATATGATAATTGTCTTCAATGTTTTTTCTATAGGAAAAGATAATCTTCTTTCCGTCGAACGAAACTTCAGGATCGCGAATTACACCCGTTTTAGTTTCCAGAATAGTTATTGCTTCTCCCGATTTTACATCCAGAATTTTAAGTGCTGCCCCAGGGTCGAAACTGTTTGTATTTACTTCTCCTGTTTGGAATATGGTAGCTGTATTATGATGGTCTTTTTTGTACTGTTTTCGAGCAATAAAAACTAATTTATCGGGGAGTTCTGCTTTGGATATTAAGTCTTCTTTGTTTGTGTTTTTCAGAATATCACCAGAGTCTGCCTTTGTTTGTAGTCCGGCAAAAAGCAGAAGTATTGTGCTTAGTAAAATTATTCTTTTCATATGATTATAATTGTTTGTTTTTTAT
>JABMPI010000232.1 GCA_013203755.1 Bacteroidota bacterium | reverse complement strand
TGCCGGAGTGGTCGAACGGGGCGGTCTCGAAAACCGTTGTGCCTTCGCGGGCACCAAGGGTTCGAATCCCTTACTCTCCGCAAAAGGAAACCTACAACGATAGTTGTGGGTTTTTTTATTTGTGAAGACTAAAAAACATATTAGGTATAGCACTGCTGCAAGCGGTGGGATGTTTTTTAGTGGGATCAGCGTTGGCCGGTTGAGGTGGGTCAGCGGGCGATTTTACATTATATTGTTATAGGCAATAAGCCGGTAGGTCATTTGTTCTCATTAGTTGTTGGTAATGAAAAGTAAAAAGAAGAGCCAGTACCAACTTTACTCTTAACCCAAATTTTTCCATTATTTTTTTCAATAAATTCTTTACATAAAATAAGACCTAAGCCTGTTCCCTTTTCATTTTGGATGCCAATGGTTGAGTAGGCATTATCAATACGGAATATTTTCTCAATAAAATCTGAGGGTATTCCAATTCCCGTATCTGCTACTGATATTTTCATTGCGTTTTGATTTTTTCATTTTCACTCCGTATACTCCGGAAATATTGATCTTTCATTGGTGGAAGAAGCAAGCCACTTTTTTATTTCGCTTATTTTTTTGTGGCATTCATCCGGATACAATTCTTCTACTGTTCTTTCAAATAGCTCTTCGTTATTGTACAATTCAGTAAAAAGAAACCATCCGCATTTTTTAAATCGTTTTCTATTCGTAACAGACATAATATCTTAGCTTCGGTGTTTAACTCATTTTGTGCCATGTTTTAAATATAAAATCTTAACTTTTCCGTCATAATACCAAATCGGATGACTTCCGTTTTTTCATTGAAATAAATATTGTAATAATCCATTCCACTATTGTGCCACCTCACCATGTTGTATTTTCCATACATCTCCTCCAATGACCACCCATGTGGATGCACTTCAAGCGAAGTGCTATAAAACTGGGCCGCATTATAAGTTTCGTTAAACCTGTTGTATATCAATCCTGTCTGCACAAAGTTGGTAGCGAAATTGCCTAAGATTAGATTGATATTGCTGTCAGGCAAATAGAAATCTCCTTCCTGCCCGTTGGAATGGTGAGTGAAGCGACCAAAAAGCGTATATTGATATGACACTGGATGGGCTGTTAATGCATAGTAAATGGTTATTTGCGGAATATAGCTGGGAGTCCGCACAGGAAACGATTCTTTCTGGTACATACGAATTATCACCTGTGGTGTAAGAACTCCCATCAACCGGGCATTTTTACGTTTTCGGATAAAAAAAATGGGAACAATATTGGCTTCATACAACAAAGGTGCCAGGTTGCCTATGTCGATGGGGATAGTAATATAATTGTTGGTATGGTTTACTTCGGCAATAGCCGCCAGGTTAACAGGATGAAATGGGTTCACATTTTGCTGTGACATCCCCTGAAGGAATAAAACAACTGCTAATAAAAGGACTATTAATTTATTCATTATAACGGTATAATGCGATTCCAAAACCAAATTCAATAATATCAGTAATCGGGATTGGTCTATTCCCTACCTTACTAGCTAAATACAATCCACGTGTGCCCAAGCAGGTGTAAATTGCAAGCCGGAAGCCGGGGTTTTAGATGCAAGCCACCTGGTTTTCAATTCAGCCCCAATAAAGACCCCGGCATTTCTTCCCAGTGACTACCAATATTACTAGGCAGGGTAATGCAAAGGCAACTTTATCCAATATTCACTACCAAAAGTGTGGTGAAGAAACCAACCAAAGTTGGGCACATTTCCATTGTAAGCAAATTCAAGGCTGTTAGTATTTAGAAATACAAATTTAATGTCCTGATAAACAAACCTGAAGTCAAGATCACCAAACATTTGATTATAAGACTTTAAGCCGTTGCCAACCAAATCATGGTTTCCTATTAATACCAGGTATGGAACTTCAAGATTTAACAAATATCCCCTCACATGAAATAAGGAACATTGTGCTAAAAAGCAATACTATTTTAAAGGGTGTCTTTATCCTTTTTGTTTACAAGTAAATAATACTGACCAATATTTCTTTGTCGCTTTCCAAATCGAAGGATGCTTTACGAAAACTGGGACGATTGAAGATACTGATCGATTGGTAGTTTGAAAAGCCAATTCCCTCTTGAGGCAATATCAATCCTTTCTTTATTTTACCATCATTGTCTTCATCATGTAATATATTTACTGCGTATTTCCCCGCTGGCAGGTTCTCGAATGTTACCGATGATGCCCCATTTATTATTTTTCCGGTCAGCTTTACCAAATACTTTTCATAGTGTTCATCGGGGAATGCATCCTTTTTGTTATACAATGCAAAAACTACCGTACCTTCAGAGTTGCGAAGTCCATTTACATCAACTTTTAACGAGAAGCCTGGTGCAAATGCAGGCACTTTAAATGAGCTGAGGAGGATTATCAAAAGGAATCCAATAAAAGGCAAACTTTTTTTAGATTTAAGTTTCATAGTTATTTTATTAAGTTAATTTATTTTCAAATGATATCAGCCAATTGTTCACCATCCTTACGTATGATAACCGTTCAAAAGTGAAGGTAACAATCAGAGCTACAGCGACTCCCACTGCAATGTCAATGATGTAATGGTGACCCGTATAAACCGCAGAAAACCATATTCCTATCATGAAAAAGGCAAAGAAAAGATTTATCCATCCCAATCGCTTTCTTATACCATAATACAATACGATAACCGGATAAGCTGCATGTAGCGATGGTATGGCGGCCAATACATTGGAATTTTTATTGTAGATATTCGCGAAAACCGGAATTCCAACAAATTCATCAAATCTATTCAGTCCTGCACTGAAACCGGGAACCCCGATTTTCAAATCGAAACCATAAAGGTCGATGTACCATGGCGGTGCCGCAGGATAAATATAGTAAATGGCAAACCCAACCAAATTAGTCAATAAAAAAACCAATGAAAATTTGATGAACAGGTGTTTGTCTTTTATGAAAAGATATACCGCAAACGCCAATGGAATTGGCATCCAGTTGATGTAAAACAGTCCGGACAACAGGTCAAGAATGCGGTGCGTATGGTTTGTAAAATATTCGTTTGGCGTTAGCAGCGAATCATTTATTTGAATTCCAAAAAGGAATTTTTCCAATGCGTATGGTTCCCTGATGTGCACAGTAGAAATTTCATAATTGGGCAATACCCGCATCGAATCGTACACAATCCAAAAGACGATAAAAATTGAAAAACCAAGAATAAATTTTCGGGATTTTTCGGTGGCATAAAAACAACCCAGATACAAGGCGATAAGTGCCAGTTGATCGGAGCGTAATCCACCCAAAAAACTTGCCCAGGTTGCAAATAGTAAAACCAACATGAGGTTGAGGATGATATTATTTCTGGTAAACCGTTTAAATTGCATTGTGAAGTATTTTATTGGGTGTAGATTTTTTCGTAAACTATTTCCTGAGAATTTGTGTTTTTACCAAAGAGTTCGATGTATTCTACTTTCGGCCACCATCCACTGTTGTCGGCCTGAATGTACATGTGGCAGAGTTGTGCCGGAGTATTATTTATGGTTGTGGTGATAATTGCCTTAAAAGGCTCATTTTGTTTTAGTAAAAATATATGCGATTGATCTGCCACCAAGTGCACCTGATACATTCCACTGATCGTGTCTGATTTTTGACAAACTGCTCCATAGGCAAATAATTTCTCTATTTTCCGTAGTTCCATCCTTCTCCCGTCTTCTTCATATCTTATCCAATAAACATCAATGGGGCAGTCAGATTTAAGGATGCCATTTTTATCGAAGTTGGCATTGTAAACGATGGTGTTACTATTGTGATTTCGCTGAATGTAAAACAGCAATTCATTGGTGTCGGGAGGAATGGGATAGTTGTTGCTGATTGATTCAGTTGCCAGACCGCAAGTAAGAAGCAATATGTAAAAAAGTGGGCTCATCTGTTTACAGCATTTTATTCTGTTTGTACCAGTAAATAGTTTCTTTTAATCCTTTCTCCAGGTTGTAGGCAGGTTTAATTTCCAATTCTTCCCAAACTTGATTGCCCTCGCAAAGCCAGTTTCGGCAACTGATTTCCTTGTATTTTTCAGTGTTTAGTGTAGGTACAGAACCTCCAAAGGCACACCATTTTTCCAGTATCCAGGCCATTGGTTTAACTATTTTCTTCGGAAAAACAAGGGAAATGGTTTTTCTGTTGAGTTGTGCTTTTACCAAAGCAGAGAATTCTTTGGTTGTATACTCATTTCCAT
>JABMPI010000231.1 GCA_013203755.1 Bacteroidota bacterium | reverse complement strand
TATTCCGCGTCCAGACAGAATCACCAATTTTTGGTGGGACTAATTTACACAAAAAATTACAAACTGGTTTTTTTGTGGAGAAATAAAATAAAGCAGTTCAAAAGTCTAAGTTGTTTTGACTTAAACTATTACAAGTTTAAAAGTTGTAATCCAAATCGAATTGTCAGATATAAAAGCATTCCGGCTGCAATAAAGTAGGCTACAATTCGAATCTTTTGTTCTTTTGACTCAGGTTTCATTTCAATTTTACTCTTTGTATGAAAAGTAAAAGGCAGCACAATAGCTGATTTACATTTCTTCTAAAATTTACTTATTCCGCGTCCAGACAGAATCACCAATTTTTGGTCGCAGCAATTTACGCAAAAAATATACAAGTAGGTATTTTTCGGGGAATTTTTGTGGAGAAGTAAAGAAAAGGCTTAAAGTTGACTGCCTGGTGGCAAGCCAAGAGGAATTATTTGATTAAAGGAATAGATTTTATTTCTCTGAAATAAGAGTAGCCGTAACAAATTTTCGTTTTACAATTCCCCAAAGTATTGGTTCTTTGGAGAATCGATCCCAGGCAATGGCCTGCCCATAAAAACCCATATTGCTTTCGGTCCGTACGTATTTTAATTCATTGGTTTTGTCAAGCTGTAAAACAAATGCGTTTGCGTGGTCGTGGCCGGTGGTAAACAAAAATCCTTCGGTACTCCACGAACCACCCGAGCAACTCATATCGCCCCAATTTTCAATCGCCTCTTTTGGGAAGAACCAATCTTTGACTTCAACAAACTTATTATTTTTGTAGTAGTACTTAACCAACTTCGTTTTGTTATTTACTCCCTGTCCATAAACGGCGTAACAGATCCACCACGAACCATCCGAATGTTTGTCGATCCATGTTAAAGATCCATGTTCCCGCGGCATAGGAATTGTTTCTTCGTGCTCCAGCAATTCGTTTTTCACATTAAATATTTCAATGGTATTATCGTTGGGGTCGATGTTATATCTCGAATGTGCGACATATAATTTGCCACCAATTACTGTTCCGCTGTTCATGTGTTTAAAATGCTCAAAAGCTTTGTTATTGGTATCGGCCTGCCAAGTTGCCACAGTCTCGTCAGTGGTTTTATTGTGTTTGGTAATTCGGGTATTGCTAATTGCGTAGTAATAGTTTTTATCTACTGCAACGCCCTGGTTGGCTTCAGTAGGAACTTTTTTAATCACTCTGTTTTTAGGTTTTATGTTTTGGGAAACCAACAGACACGGAATTAAAAACAAGGTTGAAAAAGCAATTAAATAATAGAACGGTTTACGATTTAGACTCACATTTTTTTAATTTCCAAGGTAGGAAATTAAATTAGTGACACGTCGCAAACAATATCTAAAAGTGCCGGCCCATCGTGATCTTTAATTTTTTGCATGGCTGCTTCAAGATCTTCTCTTTTCTCGACTCTAATTCCCAATGCACCACAATTAGTAGCAAAATCAGCAAAATTTGGATTTTGCAGGCCTGTTTGCCAAACTTCCAACTCTGAGGTACGCTGTTCTTTTGAGATTTTTCCCAGCTCCGAATTATTGATTAATATATGTTTTATGGGCATATTGTATTTTACCAGGGTTGTTAATTCTGCAAGGTATTGCCCCAGTCCACCATCGCCGGAAACCGACCAAACTGGTCTGCTATTTTTTACAGCAGCCCAGGCTCCCATTGCTGCAGGCAGCGCAAAACCAATTGAACCCAAATAACCCGACATTAATATGGATTGATTTTTACACTCGAAATACCTGCCAAACGAATAGGTGTTGTTTCCAACATCGACTGCTATTACCGCATTAGCAGGTGTAATTCTATTCATTGCATCAAAAACAGCAATGGAACTTATTCCACGTTGATTCGTATCTTTTAGTCTGCTTGCTTTTTCTGCTTTCCAAATTTTCCAGCGCAAAGCAATCTCTGGTCTTTGATCAACTGTAACAAATTTTTCTGGCAAGGCTTGCTGTAATAATTTACAAGTTACTCCAATTTCTCCCCAAACTGCTACATCAATTTTGTGGAATTTACTTAATGCCATCGGGTCGAAATCAACCTGAATGATTGGCTTTTTAGGTGTAATTCCTGTATGATTCGAGAAAGATGCCCCAAACACAATTAACAAATCACTTTCATTCATAAACCACGAAGCAATTGGAGTCCCGCTTCTACCCAGCACTCCACATCCCAAAGGATGATCATCCGCAATTAATCCTTTTGCTTTAAAAGTAGTGATAACCGGGCAGTTCATCTTTTCAGCTATATTCATTATGCCGGGCATAGAATATCTGGCTCCGTGCCCAACAACTATAACAGGTCTTTTAGTTTTTATGGTTGTTCCCACTGCATTTTCCAGCATCTCTTGTGGTGGAGAGATTGTAAACGGCGTAATACGCCCCTCGCTGGTTTGCGCTTGTTCTTTTTCAGGTTTGGCGGTAAATTGAACTTCATCTGGAAAAGTAATGTGCGAAACATCTCTGTTAATAATGGCATGTTTAATAGCCTGAGTCATTAACTCTGCATGTTTGCTATCTTTTTGTACGGTATGGTTAAAAGTCGCAACCGATTGAAAAGCTTTCACCAAATCCACTTCCTGAAAAGCTCCCGTTCCTAAAACCTGCGTATTAATTTGTCCTGAAAGCGCCAATAGTGGGACTCTATCTACTTTAGCGTCCCACATTCCGGTAAACATATTTGTAGCACCGGGACCAGCAATACCGAAACAGGCAGCAGGTTTCCCGGTAAGTTTTGCGTAACCACTGGCAGCAAATGCAGCAGCACCTTCGTGTCTGATTCCATAATATTGCAATTTGCCCGCTTTTTCCAGCCGACGCATTGCATCGGCTACCCCTAAATTGCTATGTCCTACCATTCCAAAAACGGTATCGACACCCCAGTTTACCATGGTTTCCATCATCACATCAGAAATGGTTGGTTCATGAGGCTGTTCTTCCATCAATCCAACATAAACAATCCCGTCCTCCTCTTTCACTTCATAGATTTCAACACCATCGTCGTAACCGGGTACTTTACCGCTACACGGATGATAATCCCAACCATGCCAGGGACAGCGTAAAGTTCCATTTTCAATACTGCCCTCTCCCAGGGGACCTCCCTGGTGTGGACAACGATTGTCGAGTGCACATATTTTACCTTTAAAACGAGACAGTGCTATTTGTTTTTGCCCAGCAGTAACAGTCATTACACGACCTTCGGGTAATTCATTTTTATCGTGTAATACTTTATGCCAAACTAATTTTTCACTCATAATTACTTCGTTTTAGTTTGAATAAATAGCTCTTGCATACTCCGCAGGTTTTTACAATTTAGCTAATAAAGCTGAAATACCTTACTATTTTAAAGACCAGCATTTATCTTTTCGAACTATTCTTACTAATCAATACGATTTTTTGCCTTGATTCGATGAGTTTTTGGATCGCGAAGGCAAAGCCTATACCCATAATGACCATATAGAAACCATACCGCATTCGGGAAAGAGTTCCCACGTTGGGGTACACATATGTGAAAACGATAAGTCCAAATGTGCTATGGAAGGTAATGATCCAGAACTCTATGTTTTTACGGTATTCCCATATGCCCCGGATGAAGAAAGCGAGACATATATAGAAGAGTATCATTATACCCCCCATAATTTTTTTGCCGATGTTAGTCGCAGGTGTACTGCCTGTTCTGAACCATTCCGACGGAAAGGGGCTGAGAAAACCGACCTGCAGGGCACGGGGAAAATAGCGGATGAAGGCTCCAGCAGAATTTAAAGAAATATAACGATCAATTACAGTGTTTCCACCAGTACGCACCGCTCCCCCTCGGTAACCCCACACCCCATAAAGTTTGTTTTCAATAAAATCCGGCAGATAAGGTGTTCGCGCCCATTCGAATATCGACTTGCTCGTTTGTTCAAGCACAATCTGACTTTTCTCTAGTTCTTTTTCGCATTGAAACAGTGCTTGGAGGCGTTTCTCCAAATCTGCCCAAGACAACCGTTCGTTATTTTCTTCAGGCACTTCCATCTTCTTTACTTCGTTTTTCATGGCTACAAGATTGCTTCCAGGCGTGTATTGAAGCAACTTATTTTGCATAGCGTCCTGTGCGATTTGCCTTCGAGTTAAATCATTATGTATTTTTTTTAGTTTTGCAGAAATAGATCTAAGCGTAACCATAGTCTTAGCCGCAACCTTAATCGTATCTGCGGCCTTAGTC
>JABMPI010000230.1 GCA_013203755.1 Bacteroidota bacterium | reverse complement strand
TTGACCAAATCCACCGCCACCGCCTTGCAGACGTTTCTCCGAGTTCTGAATGTCAAGAACTTCATTCTTATTATAAGCCCCATTAATTGAAGCATTGAAATACAATTTTCCAAATTGTTTTCTGTAGCTAACTTCTGCTTCGAAACCCGAGTTTTTTACAGATCCTCCATTTATTGTTGGAGCAGAATTACCTACTAACATTGGAACTGGTGCAGTTACCAGCCAGTCTTTTGTTGTTTTTATGTAGTAATCGAGTGTAACCCGAAGACTATTTCCCAAACTTGCCATATCAACACCAATGTTGGTTTGTTCCGAAGTTTCCCATCTTAATGAAGGATTGGCAATTTTAGTTGGCTGAACACCATTGTATTGGGTTTTGCTATCGCCAAAATAGTAGATATTTTGGTTTCCAATAATTGAAGTATATCCAAAATCGCCAATACTTTCGCTACCATTTTGTCCCCAACTGGCCCTAATTTTAAGAATATCGATAAGATCTGAACTACCGCTCATAAAATCTTCTCTAGAAATTACCCACCCGGCTGAAACCGATGGGAAATAACCATATTTATTTTCGGAACCAAAACGGGATGAACCATCGCGTCGTAAAGTGGCGGTTACCATGTAACGATCCAGGTAATCATAATTCACACGACCAAAAATAGAAGCAACGGTATGTTCAGCATAACCACCACCCGCATTAGTACTTTCCGGATCAGTTGCATTATCGATATAAGAATGCTGAAAATCGTTAAATATCACATCCGATTTCTCGCCCGAAAGATTATCGTGCATATCTTTAAATGCAGTAACACCACCCATTAAAGTGAAATGATGAGTATCGATAGTTTTGTCATAGGTTAAAACATTTTCAAAGTTCCATCTGGACCAAACATCCATTGATCTGGATGCTTTATCAGTAATTGTGAAATGCATTGCATCCAGATAATAATGAGGCGAATAACCTCTGTTGTCAACCAATGCTATTTCTCCACTATATGAAGATTTGAATGTTAATCCTTTTAATGAATCATTAATTTTAGCAAAATCAATTTCGGCATAAATACCACCAACAAATTTGCTGGTATTAGTTTCAGAATTAATCTGGTCTAACTGCGCGATTGGATTTGTTATTTCCTGAAGTCCGATTCCAAATTGCTCGGGTACAGCCCAAGATCCATCTTCGTTAGTAACAGGAATGATTGGTGGCATATTTAAAGCCTGAGCTAAACCACTACCAAAATGGCTGTTTGCATCAATACCTTTACTACCAATCCTTACAAGGTTAATGTTCGATCCCAGCTTTAAAAAACCAAATTCAGAAACTGTATTTAAGCGGTAGCTAAATTTTTCAAAATCCGATTTCCCCTTTGCAACAATACCTTCTTGCTTAAAATAATTAAGAGAAGATGAATAGCTGGTTCTTTCCGATCCACCGGTAAATGAAATAGAATGATTTTGTTTTGGTGCATTATAATTAAACATCTCATCTTGCCAGTCGGTATTTGCAGTAAAACCTGCAATATCACCTACAGAGAATCTATGATCAAGACCTCCGTTTAATGCTGCTTCATTAGTTAACATTACATATTCCTGAGCATTTAATACATTTACTTTTTTCCATGGATTTTGCACACCATAATATCCATCGTAGTTAACAGTAAATTTGCCACCTTTTTTACCGGTCTTTGTTGTAATAAGGATTACACCATTTGCACCGCGGGCACCATAAATAGCACTTGAAGCTGCATCTTTTAAAACTTCAATCGACTCAACATCGTTTGAATTTAAGAAGTCAATTCCTTCACGACTCATTGGTAAACCATCAACAATGTATAAAGGTTCGGCATCGCCGTTGGTTCCAATACCCCGAATACGTACAGAAGACTGAGCTCCTGGTTGTCCTGAATTACCGGAAATAACAACACCCGCTGTTTTTCCTTGAAGTGCCTGCGATACGCGCATGTCTGAAGTTTTAGTCAGCTCTTCGCTACTAACTTTACTGATAGCACCAGTAACAAGGCTTTTCTTTTGGGTTCCATAACCAACAACAACAACTTCGTCAACATCAAACGCAGCATTTTCCAAAACAACGTTTATTTCAGAACGATTGGACGCAAGGATTTCCTGAGATTTCATCCCAATAAATGAGTACACGATTACCGCTTCAGCAGGAATCTTTAATTCGTATTTACCGTCAAAATCGGTAATTGTACCATTTGTGGTACCTTTTACAACTATAGTTACACCCGGCAATGGAAGCCCGTCTTCTGCAGCTGTAATAACACCTTTTAGGGTAGTTACTTGCGCATAAGAGCCAAATGTTAAAATAGCACATAGAAATAAAAAGAGAACTTTTTTCATAGAAATTTAATTTAGTTTTAAACAATAGTTTTAAAAATCTGAGGGCAAATGTGTGGTATGAAAAATTGAATCCCTAATAAAATGGTTCTACTAAAATACTACATATCATATATTCAAACTCATCAAAAATACATCAATAAATTCATAAGTAATTAATAATAAATTCTTTGACAATTTTACACAATTACATATTGCACTACATTCTAAATGATGTTATACAACATAAATAAGAAATAGATTAAATGTTGGATAAAAATGTTGGTAGGTTTACATCGCGGGTAAGTTCCATCTTTTTTCGTAATCTGTAACGGCTAATTTCCACCCCCCGGTCTGTAATATTTAATAAGGTAGAAAGTTCTTTTGTTGAAATATTCATTCGCATATAGGCACACAACCTTAAATCTTTTGGAGATAACTGAGGATATTTAGATTTTAACCGTTGAAAAAAGTCATTATGGACTTCATCGAAATAGGTTTCGAATATCTTATTTTGTTGTTTATTATCTATTTCCTTATCTATCCTCTTTTTTAAGATTACCAATTTGGTTTTTAACGAACTGTCTTCCGTTGCACTTTGTATCCGCTGGAGTTCCTGATTTAATTTCACCAAAAATTTATTTTTCTGAATAATGCTCATGGTTTGATTGGCCAATTCCTTATCTCGGTGTACCTTTTCAGCTCGCAACTTATCATTTCTTAACTTTATTATCTCTTTCTCTGTAACAACAGCCTGATGTTGAAATAATTCTTCCTTTTTTTGAAATTCTGCCCGATGGCGTATTTTTACTTTCCGATTTGATAATTTTATACGATGAAGAATAAATTTGATTAATAAAAAACAGAAAATAATAAAGAGTAATATATAAAAATAATAAGCTATTCTGGATCTGTGCCAAGGTGGATCTATAACAAATGCAAATGCTGAAATTTCACTTTCAATGCCATAAATATTTTTCGCTTTTAGTCTAAACGTATATTTCCCTTCGGGTAAATTTGTAAAATCTTTATAATTATCAGACGTCCACTCTGACCAATTTTCCGAATAGTTTTCGATAAAAAAACTAAACTCTAGATGGGTTCGATTTTCAAAGAATGGTGCAGCATAATTAAACCTAAACGAATTGCTTTTAAATGGAAAATTAAATTCAGCATCTGAATTCAAATAGCTTAAATATAGAATTGAATCAAGATAAGGCAATTCAACTTTTGTTATAAACGACTGAAAAGGCTGGGAATAAGACTTAGGGAGTTTTGAGGAATAATGGGCAAAACCATCATCGATTCCTATAAAAACATGATCATTGTTCAATGGATAAATAAATTCAAATTCATTTACAAATTTTCCTTCCAATGGTTTAAAAGGTGTAGAAATTTTTGTATAAGTTAAATCTTCGTTTCTACGAAACACACCAGACTCGTTTTGTGCAATGTACCAGACATTTCCAGTATTATCTGTTTGAACTATTTTTAAACGATCATTAAGATTAAATAACCGATTCATCTTATCGGAAACGACAAATGAATCAGTTGAACTTTGATATTTATAAATCCCCTTAATAGTAGAAATATAATTTTCATTATTGTATACAAAAAGTATATTCCTTTCGTTTGAAGGAAGACCATCAGCAGAAGTATATAATTTATAATTTATTACACTATCCAATGCTTCGTTAAGTGTTACTTTAAAAATACCTTTACCTCCGTGGCTAACCCAAATTGATCCATCGTAATCTTGATGAATAAACCTGCATGATTCGTTAAATCCCTTTATACTTTTATTAAATTGCCAACCGTTTGATTCTTTTTTTAGTAAAACCAGCCCATTATAATGTCCACCTAAAAGAAATTGATCACGATTATGCAACCGTATATATTTCCATGCTCCAGGTTCATCACAAACATTAGTTGCAGTTTCATTATTCACAACAAATGTTCCCAAATTGTGCCCACAAATCAATTGCCCGTCAAAAACATCCAACGACCAAACCTGCCCTTCTGAATTTTCAACCAATTTAAAATCTTTATTGTTATTTGAAAAAGTATTAAAAGGTCTCACAAATAATCCTTGATTTGTTCCTAAATAAAGTTTATTCTGAAAAACTTCACAACAGTACCCGGTACTAATTCCTTCATTATCTGAGATAAAACTTAATGGCGAATTAACTTCAATATAATCAATACCATTATCGAGCCCAAGCCACAGGTTTTCGTCTTTATCCGTAAATAGGCTAAGAATGGTACTGTTTTGTAATCCCAGTTTTTGATTAATCTGCTGAACGATTTCTCCGTCATAATCAGAAATTACAATTCCATCGAGTATAGTTCCAAAGGCAATATGATTTCCGAATAGCATGGTTGCGCTGAACAGTTTATTAGTTTCGACAAATTGATTTACCGGTGTATTCCATTTTCGAAGTCTTCCACGGATATATTCGTATACCCCATTTCGAGCAGTACCAAGAAGCATGTGATTATCACTCAATTGCAAAATAGATAATATTTCGGTATCTTTTAATTGATCTGCCCAAGGCACTTCGTAAACAAAACCATTGATAAATTCAAATAAACCAACTCCTGGCTCATGCAACAGCAGTCGATTGTTTACATAAAATGAAAAATGATAATTTCTTTTTGGTTTTATGTTCCGGATTTCACCGTCTTGCAAAATAAACAGATAATTATACGACTGGAATACAATACCATACCGTGTATCATAAATTTTCCATACATTGTCTATATCATTAATATTTGAAGGGATAAGATTGCGAAGACTCTTATAAAACAGCTTTCCCGATTCATCATTCTCCAAAACCCCAAAATCGTTAAACAGCCCAACATATATTTTATTGTTTTTACCTGCACAAACGGATCTAACAGCAGAAGATTTTGAAACCTCAATCAAATCCCAATTCAATCCATCGAAAATCAGAACCCCATCATTGTTTGCAAAATACATAAACCCATGTTCATCTTGGCAAATGCCCCAATTCTGCGTTCCTGCGTTATACTCTGACCGTTTATAATTCGATATATTAGGAGTCCCAATAGTTTTTAACTGGCTAAAACCTAAAATAGGGAGAATGCAAAATAATATGTATAAATGCCTTTTCAATTTTAACCGTAAATATGTATTTCAGCCTTAAGTAATATTAAAAAAAGTATTGAGGTGTTTACTTAATTAATATTATATTTGCTTGAAATAATGATAGATATGGATATTTTCAATGGAGAGGAGCTCTTAAAATTCACTGAACGGTTCTCATC
>JABMPI010000229.1 GCA_013203755.1 Bacteroidota bacterium | reverse complement strand
GTCTCATACACTTTTCCTTTTGTTGCGCATCCGCTGTCACGAATGCAGGTTAAACGTTTGGAAAAGTGTAACCTATTTATTTTTCATAATCGGTCATCTTTGTGTTCGATAACGCATGCGTCCCGAATTGGAAAACAGAGGTAAAACTGACGAATACGACGCAATTCGCGTTCATCCAAGCCCTTGCCAAATTCGCTCGATAATTCCTTTGCTAATCTTTTAAGAAGCTCTTTGCCGTAAGTTGCTCGTTTTTCGCCCCCTTGCTCTTCTTCAACAATACGCATGCCAATAAGCCAATAGGCTTCCACCATGGCTGAATTAACTGCCGAGTGCGCCTTAGCCCTTGCCGCATAGAGTATCTGCCTTATATCGCCATAAAAATTGGTCAATTCACCCATTAGATTAGCTCCTTCCGCAACTGTCCTAAAAGCTCATCACCTTTAGCAAAGGATTGATGCAGCATGTCCAACAACTCTCCACTGTTGTATTGCTTTTCTTCTTCGGGTTGATGAGGGTTTTTAATATCAAGGTTATAACTGCCGGCTTTGATGGTTTTTATATCTACTTGCCAAGCTTGTTCGCTACTTTCTCGCTTATTCCACCATGTTTTTAGATTATCAAATTCTGCTAATTGAATGGGTTTAGTTTTGGAATAGGCCTTATAAGCTTCAGGTAGTTTATGCTGGTAGTACCAAATACTTTTGGTCGGTTCACCCTTGGAAAAAACCAACAAATTGGTGGCAACCGAAGCATAAGGCTGAAACACGGAATTAGGCAGGCGGATAATAGTGTGCAGGTTACAGTCTTCCAATAGTTTTTGGCGGATACGCTGTTTTACACCATCGCCCGTCAGAGAACCATCAGGTAGAACAATGGCGGCTCTTCCTCCATTTTTAAGCAAGTGAATCATCAGGATTAAAAACAGATCTGCCGATTCTTTGGTGCGGTAGGTTTGGGGGAAATTATTTTCGTTATTGTTGGAGACCACGCTACCAAATGGAGGATTGGCGAGGATTACATCTACCCGGTCTTTTTGACGGTATTCGGTTAGTGGTTTTGCCAGTGAATCACCATATTGAATATTGGGTGTATTGATATCGTGCAATATCAGGTTGGTATTACCCAACAGGTATGGCAATGGTTTGTATTCCCAGCCAACCACATTGTGCTGTAGTGCTTCACGCTCGGCAACGGTGCCAGCTGTTGCTTTAAGGTGTTCCAGTGCAGCAGTGAGATAACCGCCTGTTCCACAGGCTGGGTCAAGTACCTTTTCGCCAGCTTTGGGGTCTGTCAACTCAGCTAACAATTCAGTAATAGCGCGCGGAGTATAAAACTCACCCAATGTACCGGCACTTTGCAGTTCACTTAAAAAGGTTTCGTAAATCTGCCCGAAAATGTGTTTGTCTTTGCTGTTATTGAAATCAATCTCATTGAGCTTGTTAATCACCTGCCTGAGATGAATACCTGATTTCATATAGTTGTAGTTATTGGCAAAAACTTCATAAACCAGTAAAGCGCGCCTGCCTGCCGTTGAGCCAACGGCGTATGTTGATAAATCAAGATCTCCCAATGTGGGAAACAGGGTTTGGTCAACAAACTTGAGCAATTCATCGCCCGTCATACCTTCATCATTCCCTGCCCATTCATCCCAATGCAACGCTTCAGGAATGGGTGAAATATAATCATCCTGTATCAATTCCAGCTCTTTGTCTTTGTCGCTAAATATTTTCAGAAACAGCATCCAGCCCAGTTGCAGGATTCGCAGTTCATCACTGCCAGTTCCCACATCCTGCCGCATTATTTTTCTTGCCGATTTTACAATTCCGCTAATATTGGTCATAAACTAATTTCCTTGATATTTTAATTTGCGTTTATCAAATGCCGGTTTAGTTCCTTCTAATATCCTAACAATTTTTTTATTTATATCTGGATTCTCTATTGATCCAGAAGTAAATGAAAATTTATTTTTATTCATTTTGTCGATATCGACATGAATAATTTGCTCGGCATCAGCACCAACAGCTAAGTTAGGATTATGAGTAACCATAATAATTTGCCTTTTCTTTTTAGCTTTCTTGATGAATTTGCTCAACATATTGTAAACGCTTTCATTATCCAGATTGTCTTCTGGCTGGTCGATAATTAGGGGGATTTCTTCTTTATCGACCATCAAATAGAATATCAAAAGCAATGCACCTCGTTCCCCTGGTGACAGTTGAGGAAGGATTTTTCCACCCAATTTTAATTCATATTTGGGTTTTATATAATCCAAAGAAAATACAAAATCATAAAAACTATTTAATTTACCATTGTTTACTTGCTCATTAATTTCTGTATTATCTTGTTCAAGGCTAATAATTATAGTTCCCAATAATTTTTTAATTTTATCTTCATCGCTAAAACCACTATCTTCTATGCGTTATCGAACACAAAGATGACCGATTATGAAAAATAAATAGGTTACACTTTTCCAAACGTTTAACCTGCATTCGTGACAGCGGATGCGCAACAAAAGGAAAAGTGTATGAGACAGAAG
>JABMPI010000228.1 GCA_013203755.1 Bacteroidota bacterium | reverse complement strand
TTTTTCTGTTTTTTTTGTAGCCATACTAATTGGATTTTATTTCGAATCAGAACCGCTATCATTATCTGAGGTTGGCGGCGGCGGCGGCGGCGTAAATTGAAAATCGGGTAAGTCACTTTTAGCTATTCCCCTTTCATAAGTACTCGGAATCTCTGGTGTTTTCGGAACCTGAGGTACATCCTGTATCTGTGGCTTTTGTTCTGGTACGAATTCTTCTTCACTCATCTTTAACTAATTTTAGGATTAATATTAATTTCTATGTTGTAGATATTTTTTAAAAAAACTTTCATTCTTTCATTTGCCTTTCTTTTATCTTTCTTCCTCGCAGAAAAAAGAATGTCATCACCAAAATTAAGCAACTCACTCGTTTTCTTTTTCAATCTGAAAAATTGTTTTACTCCTTCAGGTTCTTCAATTTTTTTATTATTGAATTTGTACCACAATTCCTCAAATTCTATTGTAATTAAATCCAATTTTTGACTTCGTGAGTTTAGTTCTTTCACATATTTGAAATATTGTAAATAAGGTTTTACAACATGGATCACCTGAGAAGTAACTATTATTGAACTCCACAAGAATTCAAATTCTTGCCATAATACCCAAGATGCAACACTTGATGAAGCAGCAAGTGCAAGAAAGATGTTTAAATTTCTATCCCACGTTTGATATTTGTTTACCAGAATCGATATCAAATATGCTTTGAATTTAACATCTAAAAAGGTTGCCCAAATTTGAGTTTTCATTCTTTTTTGGTTTTCTCCCTCAAAACTAAACATAATCCCAAAAAGATCATAACATATTATGACCAAAAAAACAACATCCCAAATTTTCCATACAACAGCCGCTCGTTCGGCAGCCGCGGAACCACACTAACCGAAGCCCTTAATGGGCTACTGCTACGAATACGTGAAACGGTTTTTACACATTAGGAAGATTGGGGCTGCTGGCTTGGCTGGTGGCCCTTTAATATTTAGATGGTTAACAATTTAGCTAAACTGCTTATTTTGATTTTGTTTTTTTGATTTCTTCTAATTTCTTTATTAAATGATTTATGGCGGTATCCATTTCTTTATCTGTCTTAAGTTGCTTCGATAATGATATATCACCATTTTTAAGTAAAAAATGTTGACCTACTGCAAGATATACACCTTCTTTCATTTCTAGAACTCTGAATGGTTGTGCTGGTAAATCTTGTAAAGGTGTTTCTTCCAATGGGAGTGAATCTCCGACTATTAAAAAGGAAATTTTATCAACACGTCCTTGAGTATAGTCATTAATTCCTCCACGATATTCCCAATTCATTGTAGTACGGTGATAAATTACTCTTTGAAAAATATTCTCGGGATCTAATGTCTGCCTACTTTTTATACTATATATTTCATTATTATGATTTCCACTTGGATCAATCATATCCTCAATAGTTAAATTATTAACAGACATCATTACAAATGGTTTTTCTGCAAAATAACCAGATTCACCATATGCTTTTAAGTCTAAAACATTAGCCCTCGATGTGCTAACTATTTCTAAAGGATTAAATATAATCTCAACTGAACCAGGTGCATTGAATCCTCTAACATCTATTACTCCGGTAATTATCCTTAAACTCATAATTCCCCATTTTTAGTTTAATTAATACTGTTTCGTAGTACTTATTTAATAGTTATATGCTCACAAATATTTATAAAAGCTTGTAAATGAACAATCCTGATATGTAATTTACTCATTTCTTATAACTTATCCAATTATTCACCCTGCCCTTTGCCACCTCCAATTTAACATCTATATTTATACCGTTGCATTGGGCAAAACCATAAGCCCGATTATGAATATCGATTTTAGTACAAAACCACAAGTTACCATCAACATCGATCCGGTGTTGGAGGCCTATTGCCGGTTTATCTTTTGCACTCCGCAATCGCAAACCGAAATTGCTGTAACCAGGCATCACGATTTAGGCAAACTAATCCACTCCAATGTAATTACCAGAGACCAGCGCGTAAAAGAGTCTTTGTCTGCCAACCCCGTTACGTTTATATTGCCGGTAACAAAAATAAATCACCATGCGGTTAAATGTCATTTTTTATATGTTTCGCCCTGGGGAGAACAAAAAATACAGGATGGAATTGAATACGAATTTAAGGCTTGGATAAGACAGCGCTTTGAGGTTGGCTACAATGTTAAAAAATGGGATCGCAAAACAATTATAGATACCATTCTTCGCGGACTAAACCTCCGGAATAAAACCGCCAATTTCGACACGATTAAAAAAATCGACTACCGCAACCGACGCAAAATAGAAGAATCGAGGTTTCAGGAGCTTCTAAACAACTGTATTTAAACGAGATATAAAATTACTTAACCCTTTCTGTAAGAATAGAGTGTAAATAGAGTTAAAAATTTAACCATGAGCGTAGGAATAATTACCAAAATAGAACACCGTATTTTACCCGATGGTGTATTTGCCGAATTTTCGTTTACCGGTTTCTCAGGCACAATTTTAAAAACCACAGCGCAAACCCCTGCCGGCACAATCCACGAAACCACCATTCGTTTAAAAATTCCTGAAGTACAAAGTGTAATTACCAATTTGCTCGACGGGCTACTCCACCGAAAAGCACAATACCAAATTACCGATGGCAATGGCAAAATTCACCTGGTTGGTGACGATAGTTATCCGGCGCGTCTGGAATATGTTCAGGGCCTCGATGGTCAGCCCGGAAGTTGGAACGGCTACACCGTAACCATTAATCATAAATCGCCCGTTAGCTATACTATCTCGTAATACTACCGTCCTTTATTTACCCTGCTTTGGGTTGTAGCATTGTAACGTACAATTAATGTATACATACAATGGCAAAAAAAGTAATTGTGGTCGATGGTTACATTGGCCCCTACCAATTTTCAAAACAATACATCCGCAACGAATTATCCGGGAATTCAAATTCCCTGGTTACTGTTCAAATTTCGAGCCTGGGCGGAAGTGTTGATCATGCCATAAATATTTACGATCAATTTGTCGAGCACGGAAACATAACAGCGGAATTGTCGGCGTTTGTTGCCAGTTCTGCCACTGTTATTTCATTGGGCGCAAAAACGGTTCGCATGAATGAGAATTCGTTTTACCTCATTCATAAAGCAATGAACTGGGTTGACGAATGGGGCACAATGAACGAAGATGAAATTGAAGTGGTGATTGCCAAACTGGAAAAACAAAAACAGCAGCTGGCAAAAGTTACTCTCCAGCTGGCCAAAATGTACACAGTTAAAACCGGCAAATCTCTGAAGGAAATTACCGACCTCATGAAAGAGGAAACCTGGTTAACTGCCGATGAAGCAAAACACTTGGGTTTTGTCGACGAAATTTATAAAGCCAAAGAAAACACCAATTATCTCGATACTAAAATGGTGGCCATGATTTCGGCTTCCGGATATCCAATTCCTGAACTAAAAACACGCATGCATTTAAATACAAATAATATGGCTGATAATAAAGATGAAAAACAATTGACATTTAAGTCTCAGGATGAACTGAAGGCTTTTATGAAAAAAGAATTCGGATTTGAGCCAAAAGCAGAAATTGAAGAGAAAAAACCAGTAGTAGCAAAATTCGATATCAAAGACGAAAATTCTTTAGTTGCCTGGTTTAAAGAGACCTTCAATATTTCGCCAAAAGCACAAAAACCGGAAACGAAGGAAACTGAAAATTCAACTGCAGTTGAGAATCTGAAAACTCAGGTGTCTGACAAAGATACTGAGATTGAAACGCTGAAAGGTAAAGTTGCTGACCTGGAGAAAAAACCCGGGGCAAAACCCGCAACTCCCGATAACGACACCGATGACCTTGGTGCCGGCGACCAGGATAAAGGAGCTGAAAACTTCCACGAAGCTTTTGCCTCGAATATGGCTCTGTTAAAAGACGAAAACGAATAAAATTTATATTATGGCTTTTGATATTAATGCTGAATTAATTGCTGCAGGTACTAAGTACAAGAAGGAGCTTCTTGCCATGCCTGCTGCTGTTTTGGCCGCTGCGCTAAAACACATGAACATCCGTACCGGTATTCAGGGTAAAATTGTGGGTGGATTACTAAATGTATCTGCCGGCTTACGTCCGTACAAAACCGACAAAGGTGCATCCGATGGTATTGCAATTACTCCCTACGAATGGGAAACTTTCCTGGGCGACGAAGTAAAAGAATTCGATCCACACCAGATCCTCGGAACATTGTACACCGAACTAACTTCGAAAGGAGTTAAAGAATATGCTTTTGTTAAGCGTGTTGCTTTAGAAATGGCTAAAAAAATTGGCGAAGGATTGTACGATAATCTTTTTAGTGCCGATCGTAATGCAGCCGGTGTAACCACTGCCGATTTATTTAACGGCTTTAATACCCTGGTTAACGATGCAATTGCTGCTGCAACCATGACTGGAGCTCTCGGAAACCTTCAGGACATTTCGTTAACACCAACTACGGTTGATAATGTGTGCGACCAACTAAAGGCTGCCTGGAGAAACCTCGACCGTCATTTAAAAGGCAATTCGAGAGTAAAACTTTACTTGCCTGTTTCGGTAATCGAGATGTACGAAGATGGTTATAAGATCGAAAATGGTAACCAGCCCTGGAAAGATGATCAGCCGATAAAAAAGTTAATTGGTTCGCATGGCAAATGCCAGTTTGTTCCGCTCGACAATATGGAAGGTGGCAACTTAATGCACTTCACCATTAAAGACAATATGAATGTTGG
>JABMPI010000227.1 GCA_013203755.1 Bacteroidota bacterium | reverse complement strand
GCGCAATAGAATGGAGCACGATCCAAGAATGAAAATTTTCTTTGATAAATTCAACAGACAATACCCACTTCCGATTTATCGAATGGTAAATAGGAAAGTAAAAGCAAGTAAAATCCATTCTTTTAAAATGGCTTTGTTTTCTCTCTGTATGCTTTGGTAGTAATGGTTTGCTATCATTATTCCATTATTTGTGTTGAGGTTAAAGTTAGGAAAAACGACCAAAAAAAAGGGAAATACCCTCCTTTTTAAATTATGCGTAAGATTCTTTGTAGCTGTCATATTCAAAAACAATCAATTCAGTGTTTAAAACTTCGGAAGCACCGGGAAAATATATAGAATCAAGGTGTTGAACAAAAGCGTCATAAATGTTTGTTTCTGTGCTTATTTCTTCTTGTTGTTTTTTTGTGTAAACTCTCATGATATTCTTTTTTTAGTTTTAATTCGGGCTTGTCCCAACGCATTAATTTTGGGCAAGCAACAAACATGGAATACCGGACTGACTCTTTAGAGGGAGGATATGCCGTGAAAGTTGTTGATTGATGGAGTGAACCCAATTCTTAATCTAATGTGATTTCTTAGCGTGAATTAAAATCTGAAAATATCAGGAGAGGTAAATGAAAAAACAATAAATAAGCAGCAAACATTTATGATGTTTTTGTTGCCTTGATTTCATTTTCATTTAGAGGTGTTTTCGAAGTTTCTGAATGGTTGTTTGATGGCAGGTATAAATAATCCACAGCATCTAAAAAGGAGGGATTTGTATGGAATGGAGGGAGGGAGTTTTTCCGTATAAAAAAAAAGGTTGCCATTTTCTGACTAACCTTTTTGTTCCGGTTGAATAAAAAATTAAAGAATTCCTTCATCAGCGAAAGAGTAGTATTCATCGGAAGAAATGATAAGGTGGTCAACTACGGTTATGTCAAGGAATATTCCACCGTCTTTAATTTTTTGCGTTATTTTAATATCAGGATCGCTGGGTTTCATTGTCCCGGACGGATGGTTATGAATTAGCGCAATAGAGCTGGCGTTCGCTTTCAAAGCGGCTTGGAATATGATTTTTGGATCAACTACGGTTCCGTTAACACCGCCTCTTGAAATCCAGCAAACACCTAAAACTTTTAAAGCTCTGGAAAGCAGCAAAGCGGCGAAAGATTCTCTATAATCGATATCTGGCCAGTCATATCTTATTGCTTTATAGATATCACTGGAACCTGTTATTCTAAATAGGTTTGCTGGTTTAATTTTGTGAGAATACGAGATTGTTACTTCTGCGATTGTTTGATTAAAAAGATTTAATTCCATAATTTCATGTTTTACAGCAGGGTTCCTGCCTGATTAATTTTCGAAGAATAGAATTTCAGTCCACGGATAAGTAAAGTTTCGCGCAGCGCATTTCAGCAGGAAATGACTTTATGTTCCGTGGGATGAAATACCTTTGAAAAATTCATTAGGCGTTCTTAATGTCCGGTTTAAAAAAAGCATCTTTGTGGCTCATTATTTAGGTTGTGTCAAATTACCTGGAGGGTGGTTCCTTCAATTTTATTTATTCATTGTAAAAAGGATGGTGTGGCGCCATCCTTTTTATTTAAAAATCAATTCAAACTTATTAAGATCAAAAAAGTTGCATTTCTGTAGAACGGGTTCTTTCGGTTCCTTTTCTTTTATAATCTGTTTTTTGTGGAATCTGCCAACCTTTTAATTTTCCAACTCTAAGGTTGAATAATTCCCATACTTTTTCATCAAGAAACTCGAAGTGCATAGTACCTTTTTTAAAACCTTTAACCCGGAAGAATTCCCAGTTATTCCACTGGCCCCATTCAGCCACATCTTCGAGAGCACGTAATTGCAATGTTTGGTCATAGTTTGTGCCGGTCAGATAGCATAAAGCTTTTATGATATCATCCATTGAATCGTTGGCATCATATCTCACTTTTACATGTCTCGAATCGCTTCTCCAAGCTTCATAGTCGCACATATAATCCACAATAAATTTGCGGTTTACTTTATAGTTGGAGTTTGTTTTCCATTTTTCACCGGCTCCGGAATTCGAAGCTGAGAAAGAGCATATTTTATCAAATGCCTGAATCAGCACTTTATCGAATCTTCCTTGTGTAGTTCCGATAATCATTTCAATCATTTTATAGATATTATTCATGGTAAAAGGAAATGACTTTTGTTTTTCGATAAACCGGTTTAATTCTTCGTTAATAGAAGAAGTCACATATTTCCGAATATTGAATTTATCAAAAACGATTTGCCATGCTGATTTTTGCAGGCTTATACGAAACATGTCTTTATCTACATGCTGAACATAACCGTTGTGGTCTGTTTTTACTGCTCCAAAATGTATTCCTGAGAAAGAGCCAATTGGACGAATAATATCTTCCATTTTATTATTAGCGGCAACGGTTTCATCGAAGATTTTTAAGGCGCCAACAAATCGGCTCACAATATCCTGAATTTCGTCATACCTAACAATTCCGTCGGAATTAAACTCTTGATATTTTTCTTCGAGATCAAAGTATTGATCGAAGTTTTCTCCATCGGCAGCGGGTTTAAAAATGCGAAGCATTCCGATATCGATATCTGTTGTTCTTTCGGCTGTTGAGAATACATTTCCAAGAAATTCCTGGTACCCGTTATCTTTTATTAAATCTTTTATCTGTCGGTTTTTGGTGGTGTTCATTCTCCGCATTGAATCGTGATTAAAAAGAGAAACGATTTGACAACCAGCAGGAGCAATTTCCCATGCGTGGAGAATATGGTCATTTTGTGTTGAGAACGGAGGATTCATTATAATGAAATCAAAATGGCTTACGTCGGTTTTTTCCAGAGTCAGGAAATCCGGTTTAATTATTTGGCATTTTGCAGCAACAATTTTAATCAGTTCAACATGATTTTCACATGCTGAAACTATTGAGCCAGCTTCGATCAGGAAATCCACGATATTCCCTGAACCTGCAGAAGGTTCAAGAATATGTTTCCCGTGAATTTCTAAACCTGCAGTCATTGTTTCAATGACAGCCGGTGGTGTTGGATAAAAGTTTGAATTAAACATTATTCTGTAATTTATTAATTTAAGATTTTATTATTGGTTGAATTGCCAAATGAGACCTTCATCACCCATGTAGTAATATATTTCACCGTCAAGAAAAGAGGGTTCAATAATTACGGGAATTGGTTCGTCCGGATTGTTTTTACAAGTAATTACTACATTGTCGTTTATCATTTCATATTTTGTGTATTGGGGATCAGAAATTGCATCACACATATTCTGAATATCTGATTTGTGAATAAAAGGCATTGCCCAGCCATTCCATCGCAGGTTTACATTAGAAATGGCTTTCCATTTCGGGCCATCTTCGAAGTATGCCAGACCATGAATCATATTTTTTCTTGTTTTAGGATTTGTTATTTTGACAGCACCCATTTGCAGATATTTCCCGATGTAATCTTCATTATTAAGATTAAAGTCGAAAGGTGAAATCCCGTAAACATCAGAGTTATTAAAATTCATAATGAAATTTAGATCTACGTTTCCGGTTTTGAGAACTGTTTCCGTACCGTTTAGGTGCGGCAATAGTTGTTCTATTCCGTAGCCTGAGATATACGAAGTCGATTTTAAGCTCCCATCCGGTTTTTTATTTGCCAGATTGTAAATTGTCCAAGAGGCGAAATTCACAGGAGTAGTAACATACGCGATTGTCTTTTTTTCTTTAGTCATACTTCTTTATTTTAATATTATTGAATTGAATTTTAGAAGAAGAATTCGGTTCGGTGATATTAAACTTCCCCGGATTTTGTTTTGTGCTCCGGAAGATTTCCATCACTCACAATTATTAGAGAAGGATATCGGTTTGTATTTCTTCGAATTGGAATTCACCTTCGCCTTTATAACCCTGCGTTTGTTGTATATTTTTAAGGTTCCAAAGTTGTTCTTTAGTGATTTTCGAACCTTCTTTTTTAGCCTGTTGTTTACAAATTGCTGTTACAATTTTCGGAGAGGAAGCTATTCCGATAATATCTCTGGAAGCGTAGCTGTGCCAGGCATCCGTTTTATAAATTAAGTACATAGGATTAAGATTTTAAAAAGTGATTATTTATTACTGTTGAAATATTCTTATGAGTTATAAATGGGATTGCAACCCCATTTATAAAAGGTTTAAAGGCATCGATACTGTGCAGATAATGGACAACAAAAAACAGATATTCCGGGATTAGTTTTTTTCTGTCTGCAATGATTCCGATTGAATTGGGAATAGGATTTTTCAACGGTTTCCCGGCGTTCATTCCTTTTGTTTGAATGTAAAAATCAGGATTGTTATTCGAAAAGCACATCATATTTTTTCTCCACTGCCTACGTGTTATTTTATGGCATCAGGCACGCCGATTAATTTATCAGCTTTATTATTTCTCATTTTGGATTAGCGCGAAACGCAGTGGAGAGCGTTCCGAAATGTGAAATTTCTTTGGATAAATTATCGAGAGTTTCCCAGTTCAGATTTTGGGAAACATGATGTTTGCCTGTTGTTTCTTTTTTTTATAACGACAAAAAAAAACCGGTTTCCCGGGCACTTTTTAGAATGGGGTATTTTCTCTTGGAATATCTGCGTTAGCCATTTGCATTTCAGCTTTCAGCGCTTGTTGTTCTTTTGATTTTTTCGGATCCACTAAATTCTGATGGTTTTCTATTTTTTTTGCTGCTTCCAATTTTTCAGCAATTTGAGCTTTTGTAAGGCGTCCGCGTTTTGCTTTTGGTTCTGGTGTAGTAGGTTCAACAATTTCTTCTCCGTAAGTTGTGTGATAAACGGTGTGAGTATTTTTGTAATCATCAGGTTTCCTCATTTTTGAAACTTCGAAAGAAACGAATTCTTTACCTTCGTACATGTGAGCAAATTTCAGCATTTCTTCTACTGAAAGAACGACTTTTACGATGTCGAGTTGTGTTCCGTTGCCTGTTACTACTTGCGTTCCTTTTCCGATGTAATTTTTTGTGTAAACTTTCATGATATTGATTTTTATGTGAATTATGCACAGGTTTCTTTGTGTAAAATCGGATTGACCAAAACTTCTTTAAGCGTATCGGGAAACGAGTACGATGCGATTATTTTTGGTCAGTCCGAATATGTGCTTTTAAATGTTCGATATTCTTGCACATAGATTTTTATGCAATTTATTGGTAAATAATTCAACTATTTAAAAAATTAATATCCTTGGAAGTTTACCTCAAAAAATATCGGAAAAGTGACGGAGTAACAGGTTAAGGAATTTGGCTCGTAAACGTTTAATGTCGTTTCAGTAGGAGGAATGCAATGATTTGCCATGTATGATGAAAATAATGTTTGTCGTAGTTTTATGAGGGAATCGATTACAACACTCCTATTGTTTATTCAACTTTTGGATTTTATGTTGAAATGATTGCACCAGGTTCAAAAGCGCGGTTGTTTTACGAAGTAAAATTGCGATTGGAATCAGTTAATTAATAAAGTTTTACTTCCGCAATTTCCTGATTAAAAAGATTTAATTCCATTTTACTGATTTTTCATGAGCCTTTGACAGCTCGATTAATTTATCAGCTTTCCCATTGAATATTTTGGATAAATTGTTCGCGCTCCCCACTTTGGAAGGGTTGGAGTGCAACGACAAAAAAAATGGCGCAGTTTATTTGCGCCATTTTATTCTTTACCAGTACCAATAGTAGATTGTAATATTGTATTTAAATCGGATATACAATTGGCCTTGAGCATTATTGTGTTCTTCACAATAAAAGAGAAAAAGGCGTGCTTCCAATTCTTTGAGTGTTAGACTTGGTGTAGAGAATTCGCATCGACCGATGCACAATAAGAATTCTCGGTTAGATTCTTGGATGTACAGTTTATCTATGTAAATTAAAGCGTGATCTGTATAAATTTCTATGCCAGAAAATTTATTTGCTTCTTCTTTAGTAAGTCTTTTTTTTTGTTTGGAGAAAATCTTCAAAAGTAGGGAATGTCATGATTTATTTTTTAGGATTTTCAAGTTGGTCAGCAATGGCAATTCTAAAACCTGCTTTTATCATTTTTGGTAGGAAGCAATCGAGCGAATGAAATGGGAATTTGATGTGATCGATAGTGATATCTTCAATTTCCAGTGGTTCGATTTTTTTGCCGGTTTGTTTGGCAAAATTGACAGCATCATCATTTATCATGTGATAATCTTCATCGATTCGAAACATGACAAGAGCATTGGGGTATTTTGATTTAATGTTGTTAATACTTGTAAGAAAATTTTTGTTCATGATTTTGATTATTTAGAGTTATTATAACAACCAAAATTACCGATGGAAAAATCATTGTTTTCTTTACCAACTCCATGACCAGAAGCACTATCTTTTGCACACAATTTAGAACCAGCTTCAAAAGAGCAGTTTCTTATAATCAGAAAATTTTTATCACTGGGATGAAAGTCAATTTTCAGATTACTGTTTTGAATCCTAAATGTTTGCATTGGAATATTCATTGTTAAAAGAATTTAACTTGGTGATTGTATATCAGGAATTTGAATATTCTTTCCTGTTGTTTTTCCGGAAGATTAGTTGTTATTCGAAAGGGAGCAACCTGACCGGATTCAGTTTTTCTTATTTGAAGAAATTTATAAGCAAGGGTGTAATCCTTGCGAGACATTGGTTGTGTTTCTGTCAACTGATAAAATTCTTTGATAAGTTTATTTCTGGCCGGAGCAATATCTTTTACTGAGGTAATTATTTGTTCAGAGTAGGGTTCGTTGTAGGAATTAAATTTACTGAAAGAAGTGAGATAAACTTTTTCCCCGGTTTTGGTAGCGAATTGTAAAGCGGGTTTGAATCGATGAAAAACACGTTCGATTTGAGCTGGAACAATGTATTTAAAAAAATAATCTTTCATGATTTCTAATTTTAAGATTCTAATAATTCAATTTCTTTTTTGAGTTTCAGGAATTCGTCGTAAGAATCGACACGGAAGAGGGAACCATAGGTAATGGCAAGAACGGTCCACAGGTTGGCTTTAAACTGGGGAGATTTAACCACATCGTGGTTTTGGGCAACGAGTTCTGACATTCGATTAATGAAAGAAACCGGATTGCAAGGTAAGGCTGAAAGCATAAAAGTTTTATCGGTGTCTTTGATTTTCATAATGAATTAATATTTAAGAGGTTAAATTTTCAATTAGAATTTTTACGGAATTATCAAATTTTAGATCGGCGAACAGGGGTTCGTAGATATAATATTGTAATTCATTTGCAGGAATTTCATAGACTTCTATAAAATTCTGGTTCTTTAATTTTAAACCTTTTTCGATTTCTGTTGGGTTTAAAGTTGTTCCGATAATACATACGTCTGTACCGGAATTGTTGTAATCTGTAACGAGAATGTTCATAATAATTAATTGTTAGGTGTGAATACTCCAATGTGATTTAGTGCTTGGGTTAAGACAGACTGAGAAAGTTGGAGCGGAGCCGTTTCCTCCACCGTCATGAACACCATGGAAGATAAAGCCACCATTCATGCTGTTTTTACCATTCCATTTCAGAAGGAATGATAAACTTTGGGGGGCCCAATCTGGATAAAGAAAAACTTCGTATCCATTTTCTGAGTAGTTTTTGAATCTCCGGAAGGAAGAAACGAATTCTCTTGCCAGGTGATTTTCTTTGGCGAATGTTTTAATCTTGGTTAGTTTGCCGTTTGTGCAATCATGTATCATTTTTTTTACTGCTGCCCTGCAGATTTATTTTGGCTTGTGGCACGCCGGTTAATTTATCAGCTTTCGCATTGAATATTTTGGATTAGGGCAGGGTGCGCAGCACATTCCTGCAGGGAATGACTGCACGTTCCAAAATGTTCAATTTTTTGGATAAATTATCGGGGTGTTTCCCACTTAGGAAATTCCCTTGGGAGTGTAACGACCAAAAAAGGGCATTGCCCTTTTTTTTGATTTCCGCAAGGATTTATTCTTTTTCCACAGGAGGTGTAAAAGCTTTTATTTTAAGCTTAATTCCGGCGTTACGTTTTTCATAGGCTTCGGAGATTGGCTGTGCAATTTGTTTGCACTTTTCAGGGTAATTGGCAAGGGCAATTTCCATTAAAAGATTGGCTTTTGACCTTTCAAAAACAGGAGACGTGGTGTAAAGCTTTTGTAAAAGCCAGGCACGAAAAGCAATGCGACCTGTTACAGATTCAATAACAAGAGGGGAAAAAGCAAGTTCGGCATTGGTAGCATTTATTTCTACTGTTCTACCGTATTGGCTTCTTATAATGATGATAAAAAAGAAAGCTTCTGTTTCCTTTTCTGTGATTGAATCAGCAAGGAGTTTGTAATTAATTTCTGCGAGCAAGGTTTGGGTTGTAAGGAAAATCTTTTCAAATTCCAATTCAGCATTGCGTAGTAGTTTATCTTCATACTTTTCAATTTTCGAATCTTGTTTCGATGTTCCATTTTCGGTAGCAGAGGAATTTCCATTGGGTTGAAATAAAACAACGGAGCCTTTGTCATCGCCGGAAACCATTAAAACTTTTACAAGTTTGTCAGATTTCAAGGTCTGTTGGTATTCATCCAGTTCTTTATCGAATTCGTCAACTTCTTCATTAAAATCTGTTAAAGCTTCCTGAAAGTCTTCTTCTGATTCAAAATCATCGGAATTTGGACGATCGGGAGGTGTAGGTTCAATCACCCGGGAGAATCCATTGGAAGCGGAGATGGTCCGTACAGCAACTCCTGAGTTGATTATTTCTTCCACTTCTTCTTCCTCTTTTCCACTGAGGTAGCTGGAAGCGCCGATAAGGATATCTGGTTCGGTTTCGATAGTGTGGTTAAGAATGTTTGAAAAATGAGCATCGGTTTTCTGTTTGAAACATTCTGTGTTTCTGCAAATTCCGGATTGGTGTTTATCGGGAAAAAGAATGAGGTCAGAAGAGGAATTAAATTTACAACCACTGCATGAACCTGCAGAGGGAACAAGATTTAAATCTTCTACATCAAACTTCACTTCTGAAAGTTTTCTTGAAAAGTTTCGGTTGATTATGTTTGTTAATTCTTTAAGTGAGGGAGGATTCCAATAATTTTCTTCATGGGATTTGAAGGAGTAATCATACAATTCTTCCTGGTTGGATTGTGACTGTATGGCAATTAAAAATGCCAGTGAAAGGGTAATTCTGTTGGAATTAAGCAGGTCTTTAAAAGGCGTGATTAATTCATCCAGTTTAATTCGCAAGCGAATGTATTTTTCTGATTTTCCAAAGCGGTGAGAGATTTCACAGGATGAATGATTAACCAGGAGCGATTGAAAAGCTTTGGCTTCTTCAAGTGGTGAAATGTCTTCGCGTTGAAGATTTTCGGTAATCATGAGATCCAAGGATTCTGAATCGGTGAGTGTACGAATGATACAGGGAACTGTTTTTATTTTAGCCAGTTTACTGGCTTCTACTCTTCGGGTTCCGCAAACGATTTCAAAAGATTTACCTTTTATACGAACGGTTACGGGTTGTAGCATTCCCACTTCTTTAATACTTTCTGAAAGTTCAGAGATTGAGGAATCGTTCAAATTAACCCTGGGGTTAAGTTTGGACTTTAAAAGTTTGGAAACCGGGATGAAAGTGATTTGTTCTTTTGTTATACTATTCATAATATTTAATTTTATGGTGATTATTCACCGGTTAAAAATCTGTAATTTGTTTTGGAGTACAGGGGTTGACTTTCTGATATTCGGAAACTGCCTGAGCAAAGATTTTCATGATAAGATCATAATAGGCTTTGTAACCTTTTAGTGTTCCTGAAATGTCAGAATACTTAATTTGAATATAGGGTTCGAGGAAATTGCAAACCTGAATTCTAACTGTTCTGACAAGACTTTCAGCTTCGAGTAAAGGGCAGTTATCCGGAGATTTATTTTTAAAACCCATTTCATTGTGAAATTTGTTCATTTCCTTCAAATAGATTTCAAAATCTTCATCATCGGACAGGTACATTCGGCTTGGAGAATCAATGATTTTATCATCTTCTGGCCATCTTTCAAGATTTTTTTGGGCTACTTTGAATTGATAAAAACTGACAACTTCCTGTTCTTTTGGTTCGATAATGTCACTGACTGTTTCGGTATAGGCAACAGCTTCAAAAAGTGCATTGACTACCTTAATACAATCGGGATCGGCAGTCATTTTCTTTAGTGTTTCGAATGTTAATGTTTTCATTTAATATGGATTATCGGTGTTGTGATAAACTTCTTCATCAGCTGCCATAGAAAGAAATTGATTGTATTCTGGCAGCCCACATGTTTCGCACATAACTGTTTTAGTATTTGGCCAGTAATATGCGCGGGAACTTTTTTTAATTCTGTTCTTACATTTGGAACAAGTTGAATTAAACAGTGCAGTAATTCTGCGTGGATCTCCTTTGTAACTCATACTCTTTTACTGCTGCCCTGCAGATTTATTTTGGCTTGTGGCACGCCGGTTAATTTATCAGCTTTCGCATTGAATATTTTGGATTAGTGCAGGGTGTGCAGCACATTCCTGCAAGGAATGACTGCATGTTCCAAAATGTTCAATTTCTTGGATAAATTATTCGGTGTATTCCCACTTTCGATTTTGTTATTTTTGTTGTTCCCGGAGAGGAAAAGCAAATGTTGCCGATTTTTGAAAGAATTAAACAGAGTGTAACGAATGGAAATGAACGAAAAAATTGGCAACTGTTGTGTGGGTGTTCCGAAGCTTCTCTATTTTTGGTTCTTACAAAAATTGAGGTGCTGCAGGAACTATGGCGATTTTGTTATTTAGCATGCAACGACACAAAAAAACCGGTTTTTAGCCGGGTGTATATTTAAAAGATTTTTAGAAAGGTAAATCTCTGTCAATTCCTGCGTTTTCCATTTGCATTTCAGCTTTTAAAGCTTCTTGTTCTGAGCTTGGCATTGGGTCTGTGAAGTTCTGCATTGCTTCCACTCTTTCCGCTTCTTTTAATTTTGCAGCAATTTGAGCTTTTGTAGGTCTGCCTTTTCTTGGTTTTGGTACTGTGATAACTACAGGTTTTTTTTCTGCTGGAGTTGCTTCTTCTTCGTAAAGTGTGTGATAAACGGTGTGAGTATTTCCGTAATCATCTTCTTTTCTCAATTTAGCAACTTCAAAAGAAACGTAATCTTTTCCGTTGTAGGTGTGAACAAACTTCATCATTTCTTCTACTGACAGGCTCACTTTTACGATTTCTAATTTTACTCCTGTGCCGGTTACTACTTCCTGACCTTTTCCGATGTACTTTTTTGTGTAAACTTTCATGATATTATTTTTTATGGTTAAAAATTCATGCTTCTTATATTTCGAAAAATCAGGGCAACCCAAAGGAAATTGGAATATCGTTAAGAATTTTAGTACAAAATTTAGGCTATGCCGAGAAAACTTTTGGTTGGTGGAACGTACCCTGATTATTTGATATTTCTTAGCGTGTGATTTTTGTCCATCGATGAAAAATAATATCCTTGAAGTTTATGCACAGCGGGAAAGGTCGGGTAGTAAACAAACATTTAAGGGAGTAAAATTATTCGTAAAAATCTGTTTAGTAGATGTTGCTGTTTGTACCTGCAGAGGAATTATAGGACTTGAAGTTGCTAAATTGAGAAAAGGATTACGGGCTCACAGTGTTTATTGGTTGCGAAGTCGGGTCCGGTGGAAACTGTGGTATTGGTACCAAGACAAGGTGGACCAAAAAAGCGTGGTGGAAAATCAGAGTTGAAGTGCAGAAAATCTCAAATGGCGGAACAGAAAATCTTTAACATTTTAGAAAGGTGGAAAACGCAGAATTTACGATCTAACTTTATTTTTCTTTATAACACTGGCATCGGGTTTCCCCGGGAGTTACAGGCTTTCCATGGCTGATTGGCAAAACCAGACCGCAGGAAATTTTGAGTAAAAAACTTTGTATTCCGCTAATAAAAAGAGCCAGGATTCCTGCGAAGTTTAAGCACGAAGTGGGTACCTGAACTGTCCAGCTAATTTAGGTAAAATATCGCAGCGGAAGCAAGATATTTTGGCGTAAAAAATTAGCTGGCGCCGCATTTTTTGTCCACTTTTTGCCGCGTAGGAAAAGGTTGCCGAAATCTGAATTTGCTTTTATCTTTTATAATCTACCCAACGAAACAGGCGAAGTCAGCTTAAAAAGCAGGACTAGTTTAGTAAAAAAAAGGAGTTACTCTTGCATGGGGTGCAGAAAGTTGCAGAATGTATGGAATGAGGTTAATGAAGGCATTTGGAAATTAGATGAGTTGCTTGAAAACCATAAATGGGAACTGAATAAATGAGTTGTTATTCCGAAGTGGTTTTTGTGATTGATTGGAATTGTGATTGTTAATTGAAAGTTAGGAAATAGAATCGTAGAATTTGGCAAAAAATCACGCATTAATGGGGCAAGTCTTATATTCAAATACATTAAAGATGAAAAATTTCTTAATTCAACGCTTCATTTACTTTTCTTTGAATAGAATACAAGGAATTCTTAAAATTAATCACTCAAATCGCGGAAAAATTTTATTAAATATCTTGCTTAATTTTAATCATTGAAATGGCATTAGGTCAATTAAAATTACTTATGATTGGTTACTATATTGCCAACTCTACTCAATTGTTTCTTTCATACGAACCCATTGAAGTTATCGTTAATAATTACAATAAAAAATTAAAGAATTAAACACATAACAGATGGACTATGTTAAAACAACGATTCAAATTAAATACCATCGTGAATTTGTAGAGGATCAAGAGATTTGAATCTTTTTTTATTGGGCATTAATATTTCATTTTTAAAGATGAAGATCAATTAACAATAACAAATGTTGCATCTTGAATTTTATGCTGAAATTTTGATTGACTCATTAGAATGTTTCTTAATATGGTAATATTAAGTAATTGAGGTGTTTACTTAATTAGTATTATATTTGCTTGAAATAATGATAGATATGGATATTTTCAATGGAGAGGAGCTCTTAAAATTCACTGAACGGTTCTCATC
>JABMPI010000226.1 GCA_013203755.1 Bacteroidota bacterium | reverse complement strand
GTGCAGAATGGTGTCGATGCCATTACAACCAATCGTTGCAACTGGCTAAAAACCAAATTAATTCAATCGTTGAACAATTAACAACCAAACAAATAAATGGGAAAAGTTATTATTGGAATTCATGGATTAGGCAACAAACCCAAATCTGGATTACTGGAAGAATGGTGGTGGAACGCGATTGCTGAAGGATTGCTAAAACATACCGTCAATAATTATCGCAAACCCAAATTTAAACTGGTTTACTGGGCCGATGTTCTTCACGATAAGCCAAAAGATGAAAACTGTACAAATCCGGATGATCCATTTTATCTGAACGAACCTTATGAACCGGAATCTTTAAATTCGGAAATCAAAGAACATTCTGTCAGAAAAAAAATTATGGATGCTATATTATACGAGTTTGACAAAGTATTTTTAAACGATGACTATTCGCTGAATTTTTCTGCACTCTCCGATTTGTTAATTCAGAAATATTTCAGTGATCTGGATGCATACTACGCCAACAAGTTAAACGGGAAAAATCAGATGGTGAGGGATGTTCTCCGTAACCGGTTAAAAACTATTCTGATACAACATAAAAAAGATGATGTTATGTTGATTGCCCACTCCATGGGTTCAATTATTGCTTTTGATGTTCTTAGCCTTTTTGCTTCGCAGGTAAAAATAAACACATTGGTAACCATTGGTTCTCCATTGGGGTTGCCGGTGGTTGTAAGTAAAATCGCCAACGAACTGCAATTGAAAAACAGAAAAATCCAAAAACTAAAAACACCGGTATCTGTACAAAAATATTGGTTTAATTTTTCAGATTTGGAAGACAAGGTAGCATTTAATTACAACCTCGATGATGACTTTTATGAAAATTCAAATGGAATTAAAGTGTTCGATTTTGTGGTTAACAATACTTACATTTCAAATGGAGAGCATAATCCGCACAAATCATATGGTTATTTACGAACACCTGAATTTTCAACAAAAATATATGATTTTCTGACTAAAAAACCATTGCCACTCCATCACAAAATATGGCATTATATTCGCCAAATTTTACAGAAATAAAAAATTATGCAGGAGAAATAATTATTTTAAATTACTCAAAATGAAAATTGTAATTCTCGATTCAGGCTATAAATCCTACAAATTCGAAAAAGAGCTTTTTGAAGGAAACGGATTTGAATTAAAGATTCATCCATCATACAAAGGAGAGAAAGCCGAAAAGATGGAATTTGCCAAAGATGCCCAGGGAATACTTGTACGTCACACACAAATTGATGAAGAGTTTCTTTCCAAAATGAAAAACATGAAAGCTGTTGTGCGTTATGGGGTTGGTTACGATAATGTTGATGTGAAAGCCTGTACAAAATTCGGGGTTAAAGTGGCAAATGTCCAAGGGTATGCCAACCAGTCGGTATCCGACCACGCACTGGCACTTATGTTTTCATGTACGCGCGCGCTTTGGAATACGAAAAAACAAATTACTCAGAAATTTGCTGCCCCTCCGGTGGAAGACATTTTTGAACTGCATGATAAAACACTTGGAATTATTGGATTGGGAAGAATTGGAAGCGAACTGAGCAAAAAAGCGGCTCCCCTTTTCAAACAAATTATTGCCAGCGATCCTTACAAACCGGAGAGTCACTTTAAGCAGCTTTCAGTTCAAAAGGTTACTTTAAATGAATCATTGAAAATTTCAGATGTAATAAGTGTAAACTGCAATTTAACCGATGAAACACTGCATATTTTAAATACAGCGACTTTTTCTAAAATGGTAAAAAAGCCGGTTATCATAAATACCTCCCGGGGCGAAACCATCGATGAAAAAGCGCTGCTTCAGGCGTTAAACTCCGGAATAATCCACAGCGCAGGATTGGATGTTTATGAAAACGAGCCAACCACAGTAGCGCAAAAAGAATTGATAAATCACCCGCGAACCATTTGTACCGGCCATTATGCGTGGTACTCCGACTATGCAGCCATTGAACTGCAAAAACGTGCAGCGCAAAACCTTTTCAATTTCCTTACCGGAAAAGAGGTGGAAGATTGTTTGAATTAATGGGCTAAAAAATAACAGACAAATCTGTACTTTTTATTGACTTGCATCATCGGATTCCGTAACTTGTAGTCAATCCATTAAATCAAAAACAGATGAAAACCTACTACGACATTCATTGCCACATTTTTAACAAAGACGTAATCATCAGAAAACTTGTTAATGTAGTTCAATCTCTTTTAACAATTAAAGACATGCTGGAAGAAGAAGTTTCGGCTGAAGAATTGAAATACAAAATTGAAGGAATTAATAAAACGCTTGAGGGAGTTACCCAGAATTCAAGTGAAGATGTTTTTAAAACACTTGACGAAGTTTATAAAGGAAATGTGATTACCACACCTTTGATGTTTGACCTCTCTTATGCCGATGACAACGATGACGACGAGCATAAAAACAAACGTTACCGCCGAAGAATAAGACGTGTTTTTAAGGTGCTTTTATTAATTCTTCCTTTTGTGCGAAGGAAAGTCAAAAGAAAGTTGGATAACGAAGAACTGGCAAAAGCTATCGATAAAATCCGCGATAACATAAAAGACTTCTACAAAGGTTTTGACAAAAAATCGGACGAAGAAGTGGAAATTTTTGATAATGCCAATTATGACCAACAAATTATAGACCTTGAATATATATCTGAAAACTACGATACAATTCGCCCGTTTTTCAGCGTCGATCCACGCCGGGAATACAAGGGTAAAATAAACACCATTGAGAACCTAAAACAAAAACTAACAGGATCAAACGCTAAGTTTTCCGGCATTAAATTGTATGCTCCGGCAGGTTTTTCTCCCACCGACCCGGTTTTAATGGGAATTAATGATCAGCAGGGAGTTTATGGATTTTGTATAGAAAATAATATCCCAATTACTGTACACAATTCAGACGCAGGATTTGCTTGTCTTTCCAACATATTAAATGTTCGGGGGCATGTTAATTTACACGATTCTATTACTGAATTAAATGGTCAATTAAAATTTAACAATAAGCTTTTCTGTTTAAATATTAGCGAAATAAGCAAAGCCATTCCTGAACGAGCCAGAGTTTTAAATCACCCGAAACTGTGGGCTTTAGTTTTGAAAAAATACCCAAACTTGACAATTAATTTTGCCCATTTTGGGGGAAGCAGTCAAATAATGGAGTATGCAAATTATGCAATTACTGAAACCAGAATTGATATAGATCTTTTCGAAGATGCTATTATCCACCTCCCAAAAGGAGAAAAAGAACTTATTACTTCTGCCTACCGAAAAAAGGGAAATAAAATGATCTTACGCGAAAATTTCACAATTTTGGAACGAGCCAAAATCTGGAATGCAATGTATCGCGCCGAATTAATTGACAATTGGACAAAGGCAATTTTCGACCTTGTAAAAAACCCTGACTATCCGAATGCATACAGCGATTTATCGTGCTTTTCGAAAGGAATGCTAATTCATAAGCCCGAAAATAATCAATTGACTTTTTCAATTCAAGAAGAACTTACGACTTTCAAGTCTAGCTTTTTTGACAAGTTAACCGCCTACGAAAAGTCTAAATTCCTTTATGGTTCCGATTATTTTTTAACGCAGTTTTTTGGCCCGACAATGGAACAATATTTTGCTGATTTCAAAGCTGCTTTTGGTGATGATTTTGACACAATTGCCAGCGATAATCCAAAACGTTTTTTAAACGATTAGCTCAACAAACCGAGTACAATATTCTTTTTTACAGAAGTTTTTAATCCACTAAATAAATTACAATGGAACAACTATTAAAAATTGCTTTTAATGAATTGGGAACCGAAGAGATTGTTGGAAATAAGGACAATCCGGAAGTTCTAAAATATGCATTGGACACAGGAATAACAGGCGTTACAAACGACGAAATTCCATGGTGCAGCACTTTTGTTAATTGGGTGGCATGGAAAGCCGGGCTGCAATACACAAAAAAAGCCAACGCACGTTCGTGGTTAAGTTTAGGAACAAAAGTATCTTCTCCCGAACCCGGCGATGTTGTTGTTTTTTGGCGCGAAAGCCCAGAATCGTGGAAAGGGCATGTCGGTATTTTCCTTGGCATTTCTGCCGATAGAAAACGTGTATACTGCTTGGGAGGCAATCAGGGAAACCGGGTATCGGTTTCTGCATACCGAATAAATACGGTACTCTCTTACCAGCGTTTAGCTGAGGTAGACAAAATTACAATTCCTGAACCGACACTTCAAAAAGGAAGCAAGGGTAAAAATGTCGTTGCCTTGCAAAATGCCTTAAAACTTCAAAATATAAATGTGGGTACTTCCGATGGCGATTTTGGAAAAAAAACCGAAACGGGAATCAAAGAACTGCAAACCAGAAAAACCAATTTAGAGATAAACGGAATCTACAACGAAGAGACTCGTGATTTACTGGAATCACTGTTTCAAGCGTAATCATTTTTCACTGCGATTTGATTTATAAAAGTCGTAGACTATTTTATTTTCAAAAAATATTTACAACCCAAAAACTTTACAAAATGGCTACAGTAGCAGAATTAACAACAGATCAGTTTATTAAATTACTCGATGATTTTCATGCAGAACCGGCGAAACGAAGCAAAATGGAACCGGAAGAAATTAAAGAGTTGGCAACACGATTAAATAATAAGATTAATGTGCCAATTATTAACGAGACAAAAGAGGAAAAAATCCTCATCAAAATTATCTTCAAAATCGACAATTTCCTTTACGATAATTTACCCAACGAATTTTACGATTTAGTTAGAAGCACAGACAAAGGAATTGACAAACGGGAAGCAAAAAGATTGGTTAGAAGGTTGACCCGGCTTGCCAACGATAAAATTGACATTCCATATATTCCTGAGCCAATGGAGCGAATTGCTTTTAAATTTGTAATTGGTATGATTGTGAAAGCCGCATGCAAGAATCTAAAACTTTCAACGGTTCTTGAAACGTCGGACAATGTAGTAGTTACCTCATCGGATAACGATATTGAGGAGATTTTGGAAGATTAATGAGTGAATGAGAATGCGAGAATGAGTGATTGCAGAAATGCATAAATAAGAAAATAAAAATACTTAAAATCCATTCTCTCATTCTCTTTTTTTGAAAGTAAACCGAAGTAAGGAATCAAACTGGCTTGCAATAACAAGAACAATAAGAATTTCGCCAACTAATAGAATAAGTTTTGAGTTCTCGCCGAGAAACGGTACACGAATATAAGCTAAAAACTGAGTCACAAAAAGTCCAAAAAAAGTTCCAATAAAAAAGAATATCCACGAAATCTTAAGGTTTTTCCATACCGAACGGCGGCTAGCTTCTTTTGCTTGAATTTTTTCCATTACAGTTTCTTCAAAATCGGGAAATTGTATTTCCAGCTTCGAGTGCTGCATCATATTTCTGAAATTATTTTCTTCCATCTCACTACATTTACAATAACGATTCAACTTCCTTTTTTAGCAACTTACTCAGCATCTCTTCCATCGATTTACGTGCACGGTGCATGGTAACTTTTACTTTCGAACTGTCCCAACCCGTCATTTCACAAATTTCCTTTACGCTATTTTCATTCAAATAGAACAACCGTAAAACGAGACTTTCGTTTGGCGACATTATTTTTAAAACCTCGTTTACATAAAATTTCTGATCTGCCTCTTTCAATCCATCTTTCGAAACATCTTCCAACTCAAATTCTACATTGGTGTATTGAACTTTTTTCCATTGTACTATTTTGAAAGATTCGTTAATTACAATACGAATAAACCAGGTACTAAATTTCGATTTTCCTTCAAACGATTTCAGATTCTCAAATGCCTTTAAAAAGGACTCCTGCACAACATCGGCTGCGGTAAATTCGTCTTTAACCACCGAAACGGCAACCGAAAAAGCCATGTTTTTGTATGCAGTTACAAAATACCGAAAAGCTTCTGTGTCGCCGTTTAAAACCTTTTTTATGTAGAGGTCTTCTACCAATTAGTTTTTGGGTTTGTCTAGATAATAACCAACGATTAAACCAATACCACCAAAAAACATCATCGAGGCAATAAGAAAGAATTGCCCAATTTCCCCCTTCATTGATTCATGAAAAGCGGGTATAAATGAAAATAGAATCATAAACAAACCCATACCCAAGCCAATACCCGTAATAAGTAATCCGATTTTCAACCAGGGAATTCTGATTCGAATTTCTTGTTTTGAATAAATTTCGGAAACATCCTTTCCACTTTCAATTAATGCCATTCTTTCTTTGTTCCTGGCTTTCAAATAAAAATACCACCCAAAAAAAACTGCGGCAAAAAAACCAAGCCAAACTAACATTTCAAATCCGTTTCTCATTTTTATAAGTTTTTAAAATTCGCTGCTTTGATACAACAAACAGGAAAAAGGTTACAGGAATTGTGAAATTAATTAAAATATTCAATCAGGAATTATAAGTTGCAAAAATGCGATTGATGCAGAATGATTACTATTTGCGATCCATCCCCTAATTAAGAACGGATTCCATTTCTCTGAAAAAACAAGAAATAGAACAAAAGAAATGGAATTTGTTAAAAGTTGAGATACAACGCAAAAATTATAAACTGGCAAACTTAATAATCCAACTGTTGCTTCTGTAATTTGATTCATCCTGAATTCCCGGACCAATTACTACAAAACCTCCATCAGAGCAGTTAATAACTTTGGTAGCCTGATTATTCATAAAATGAGATTTGATAAGATTTTCACTTAACAGTTTTCCTTCTGAATCAACCAACATCAGCCATGGTCCAATTTTTCCCAAAAATGAGGAAGCTTTTACACCTGCAACAATAAAATTCCCATCAGGCAGGATGGTTACGGCATTTCCTCCTTCGGAACCCTCTCTGTCAAAATTTTTAATCCACAAAACTTTTCCGTTGCAATCCAACTTTACTAAAACAAGGTCAAAAATAAAAATTGGCTCTTCAGAATTAATATCATTCATGCAAGCACCTTGCCAGCCAACCAACATAAAACAACTATCAGGCGAGCAACAAATACACTCCGGCCATGCTTTTAATCCTGGTGTTGGAAATTGGGATTCCCAAACTAATTCTCCATTTTCATCTGTTCGTGCGGCCCAAATATCACTTTCTTTTTGTCCCGGGGTTGAGATTTCTCCGGTAATAGCAAAACCTCCTGTTGGTAATTTTTTTATCGATTTGCAACAACCAGTATATTCCTCTCCAAACGTTTTTTCCCAAACCATTTCACCCTTCGCATCCAATTTTGTCATCCAAAGTTTTTTATTTTCCTGTTCAGTACTTTTTGCCCCAACCAAAATAAATCCTTCTTCTTCAAGGGAAACCACATCTTCTCCAAAATAATTAATGTCGCTTTTAAAACTTTTTCGCCAAAGTTCATTCCCTTGGCTATCCGCTTTAACAAAAAAAAGGATATCTGAATTTTCTTCTTTTACTGAACCAAGCAATAAATAACTTCCATCAGCATTCTGCACAAGCCTTTTGGGTATCTCCAATGAGTCTGAACCAAAGCTTCTCGTCCAGGTGGTATCACCGGTTTCATTAAAATGAACCAACCAATAATCGTAAGAGCTACCCCCTTCAGGATAAATTGATCCAAGCACAGTAAACCCTCCATTTTTATCTTCAATTACATCCGTGAAATAATCCATTTTTCGATTTCCCAACTGTTTTTCCCAATCTACCTGCCAGTTTTGCGAATAGACCATTGTTATTTGAAAACAGAATAAAACAATTAAAATAACACGTTGTGTATTCATAATTCAATCCTCCTGAAAAAAAGTAACATTAGATTATACGGATATTAAGTTAACCGGGTTTTACTATGTTGTATATCGCCTTAAACCATTGTAAATTTTCAACAGCTCTTTCAGCACATTTCAAAACACCATTGGAATTATATGCAATTTTATCGATTTTCAGGGCGCAGTTTAACTTTTAACTACTCAAATTATAAACACTAAAATTAAATCTAAAAAATAAATTACTGTATCAATATTTACAACAGACATTCATTTTAATTTTCGCTTAAAAACAATATTTTAAAACAGAGGTTTAATTTAATCACCTGTTTTTTAACCAGCAGGTATAAATTTTGTACTACTCCATTCAGAAGCAATAATTTCCAGGTAGTTTTATGCAGAAATGAACTATCATTGGATATCAAAAGACAATTAAATGAGTGGTAAAAAATCTACAAATCCAGAATATGCAGCGCATCCGGAATAATTTTTTCTTTTGTAACTAATTTGGGTTCTGGTGAATCCTTATCCTGCACGAGGTACTGCTTTTTTGCTTTTACCGGAAATTGCAGCTCATAAGGTTTACAATCGGAAATTACCGAAACAGCACGCTTTGCACCTTCATACAGTGCTTTTCGTGTTTCTTCAAACGGATAGAGTTCGGCGGCTTCCCTCGACAAGCCTTTTTTTGTAGCCACCGTAACACAATTATCACCAAAGAAATGAGTGGCTTCACGGCAAGTTGCCACATCTCCTGTTACCATAATAAACGGGATACCATAATAACCGGCAATAACTGCATTCTGAACCAACTCGCCCGATTCAATGCCATTATACCAATACCGGTTCTCCGATCTCGACGACTGGGTATGGTTAAGAACACCATCCGGCGTGCCCATCATGGCATGAAACCCAACCATAACCATTGCAGAAAAAGAACTGTCGAGCCCGGTAAGGTTGCCTGCACCCGGTCTGGGTTTTCCTGTAACGTATGTGGCGCCATGCACCATTAAATGAGGAATAACTGCCTGGTTCCCGTGTCCATCGAGTACCACAACTTCGGTTGCGCCACCGTCGCGTAGCCCCCGGATGACCGCTGCGAGATCGTCCATAAAATACTCGCAGGCCAGCAGATTCTCTGGCGAACCTTTTTCACGGGTTTGTGTAAAGTTGAAAACCCCGCTGATTCCTTCCAAATCGGTATTAACATAGATTTTTAACTGGGCAGAGACTTCCACTATATTCATAAAAAATATCAGCATAACAATAACAAACAACCGTATAAAATTGATATTGGAATTGCCCGGATACAAAAAAGATTTTGATTTAGTTAGTTTCATTGTAATCAAGTTTTAAAAATATTCCATAAGATAATTCATTATTTTGGATTTTGCCTGTTCACACCAAATATTAACCAGCAGACATTGAATATTCAAAAAAGAAATATCATGTTTTTTTAAAAGGCAATTATTAATTTCACAAAATATAATTCATTAAAAGGTTACTCAAATGAAGAAATTAACTCTACTTATTACTTTATTGGCGTTTATGGCACAAACAAACTTTGC
>JABMPI010000225.1 GCA_013203755.1 Bacteroidota bacterium | reverse complement strand
GCCAACCACGATACTTGCAACCGGAAGAGTTGCCAGGTTTTCAAGAGGAGCTAGTTTAGAACCAATCAGCCCCCCAACAAAAACAACCATCGAACTTACAGATAATAAAAGTGCTTGCGAAATGGTGAGTATCCAAACATTACGTGGAAGACCGAACATTCTTTCAGAATTATTCATTCGTTTGATCTAATTTAAAAAATAAAACAACCTTAATAGAGATATGTTTCAGGTTCGTCTTTTAAAATGAAAAATGAAGTGAACATTCAATATGAATTCTCTAAAAATATCAGAGCGATGGCAAATAGTTAAATACGAAATATTCAAGGGAGCAAACCCTCGTAATTTCATTGAAGAAAAAGTATTCAGTTAGGTAGAATTAGAGAGAAATGAAAGTGAGAATTTAGTTTTATAAAATACTTATTAATTGACTACCAGACTTTTAACACAAAGTTGTGGCACTTATTATAGAAAACTAATTAATGTCGTATAGTTAAGATAAAAAGTCTTCGACTACGCTCAGACTGACTGTCACACTGAGCGAAGTCGAAGAGTGCTTGTACAACACATTTATCGAAGTTTCGGCTAAACTAAACGACATTGAAAACTAATTATTAATAACTTTAATTGCAGAATTAATACGTTGAATCGTCTGTTCTTTCCCCAGAATTTCACAAATAACAAAAAGGTCAGGCCCCATATTTCCACCAACTAAACTCAGGCGAAGTGGATTCATTATCATTCCAAACCCCCACTCCTTTTCATTCATAAAAGTAGAAAAAGCTTCTTTTATTGAATCGGATTTCCACTCTTCAACTGCCGCAAACATTAAAACTATTTCAGACAGTTTTGAAGGAGTATCCTCTTTCCAGCGTTTTTTAACTGTTTGTGCATCGTACTCTTTTGGAGCTTCATAAAAGTAGCTGCTTTGTTCCCAAAGTTCTGAAACAAATTCGCAACGTTCTTTTATTTCGGTAACAACTGCAGTTGTTTTTTCACCCGAAGAATCAACACCTTTTTCAGCTAAAACCATTTTAAATAATTCAGCTAATTCTTCAACCGATTTTTCCTGAAAATAGTGTTTATTGAACCACTTTGCTTTTTCAGGATCAAAACGCGAACCTGATTTTACAACCCGTTCCAAACTGAAAATTTCTGTTAAATCAGTAATTGAAAAAAATTCCTCCTCCGTTCCCGGATTCCAGCCTAACAGAGCCAACATATTTATAAATGCTTCGGGGAAATAACCCTCTTCACGATATCCTTTCGAAACATCGCCCGATTGTGGGTCTTTCCATTCCAATGGGAAAACCGGGAATCCTAATTTATCACCATCGCGTTTGCTCAGTTTTCCTTTACCAACAGGTTTTAAAATCAACGGCAAGTGGGCAAATTGTGGTTTTGTTTCTTCCCAACCAAACGCGCGGTACAACAAAATATGCAAGGGCATCGACGGCAACCACTCTTCGCCCCTAATTACATGCGAGATATTCATTAAATGGTCGTCAACCACATTTGCTAAATGGTAAGTTGGCATTCCGTCAGACTTAAACAAAACTTTATCGTCGAGACTTTTTGTGGTATTAAAAGTTACACTTCCACGAATAATGTCCACTTCTGTTACATCCTCATCGGCCGGCATTTTAAAACGAATCACATAATTATCACCCTCTTCAATTTTTTGCGTCACTTCCTCAGCAGAAAGTTTCAGCGAATTATTTAAATTCTCACGGCTTGCAATTCCATAAGAAAACGTTTCTTTATTTGCCTCTGCATTTTTTCGCAGAACATCAATTTCATCGGTTGTATCAAAAGCATAATACGCCCAGCCCGATTCAATCAGCTGGTTGGCATAATCTTTATACATTGCTTTTCGCTCACTCTGACGATAGGGTCCAAATTCGCCACCAATTCCGGGGCCTTCAACAGGATTTAAACCACACCAGTTTAAACTTTCAATAATATAATCTTCCGCTCTGGGCACATAACGTGTTTGGTCGGTATCTTCAATTCTGAGGATAAAATCGCCACCGTGTTTTTTTGCGAAAAGGTAATTAAACAAAGCTGTGCGCACACCACCCATGTGAAGTGGCCCTGTTGGGCTTGGGGCAAAACGCACCCGTACTTTCCTGTCAGTCATTTGAACCGTTTTAAATTTGGGTGCAAAGATAGAAGAAAAATAAGGATTGAATGCGTGAATCAGTAATTGAGAAAATACAGAAATATATGAATTAAAAATTACTGCTTTTTATCAATATTTATATCAACATATTTACCGTATTTTGTAGCAAACTAAAATACAAATAATATGTACGGACAAATAAAACAAGACCTCCAAAATACTCTCGAAGAACTAAAAGAACAAGGTTTATATAAAAGCGAACGAATTATTACTTCGTCACAGAGCTCCAATATTTCAGTATCAAACGGAAAATCGGTTTTGAATTTTTGTGCCAATAACTATTTGGGATTAGCCAACAATCCGGAGGTTGTAAAAGCGGCGCAAGACATTATGAACGACTGGGGTTTTGGACTTTCGTCGGTTCGTTTTATTTGTGGCACACAGCAAATTCATAAAGATTTGGAAGTGAAAGTTTCGGAGTTTTTGGGAACAGAAGACACCATTTTATACTGCGCCTGTTTCGATGCAAATGGGGGTGTTTTTGAACCACTTCTTGGAGTAGATTCAGCAATTATCTCCGATGAATTAAACCACGCTTCCATTATAGATGGCGTGCGATTGTGCAAAGCACAACGTTTTCGATACAAACATTCGAACATGGAAGAGTTGGAACAATGTTTAAAAGATGCATCCGAAACAAAATACAGAATGATTGTAACCGACGGTGTATTTTCTATGGACGGTGATATTGCCAAACTTCCGGAGATTGTAGCTTTGGCTGAAAAATATGATGCATTGGTAATGGTTGACGAATCGCACGCAACCGGATACATTGGCAAAACAGGTCGTGGAACAGCTGAACATTACGGTTTGCTGGGAAAAATCGACATTATCACCACAACTTTCGGAAAAGCAATGGGCGGAGGAAACGGTGGTTGCACATCGGGCAAAAAAGAGATTATTGATATGTTACGTCAGCGTTCTCGTCCGTACCTATTCTCAAATACTTTAGCCCCGGCAACTGTTGGAGCCACTTTAAAAGTGATCGAAATGCTTTCAGGCAGCGACAAATTACCAGCTAAAACAATGGCAAATGCCTTACATTTCCGTACAAAAATGGAAGCTGCCGGTTTCGATTTGGTACAAGGCGACACAGCAATTGTTCCGGTAATGATTTACGATGAACCGCTGGCTATAAAATTTGCCGACGAATTGTTAAAAGAAGGGGTTTATGTAGTTGGCTTCTGCTTCCCAGTTGTTCCGCGCGGAAAAGCAAGAATTCGGGTGCAACTTTCAGCAGCACACTCATCAGAACAAATCGATGAAGCCATTGAGGCTTTTATAAAAGTTGGGAAAGCGCTGGATATAATTTAACGCGTTGTCATTTCGAACCTGAGGAACGAAGGGAGAAATCTCACATTTAAGCAGATTTCTCCCTTCGTTCGAAATGACAAAAACCTACGGATGGCATCCTTTTGAAAAACCTATTTAATTCCCTGAATAGAAATCATCGAAATATCATTCCCTACTCTATCGGTAGCTTTTTTAAATTGAGCAGCAGTAAGTTTTTTAACTATCAACGAGAATTGGGCATTATTCCTTTTGGCAATAAATTCTGCAACTACAATTTTATTCTCATCTTCTCCTCGTCCTTCTTTAAAAACTGAGTGAAAAGAATCACGGTCAATTTTTCGAACCTTTTTATATTTCACCGAAAAAAAACCTTCACTGCCCTGGTAATAATAAGTTTTGTTTTTCTCGTTATAAGTAGCTTTTGTTAAAGTACTGTGTTTTGGTTTCTCCTTAATCCACTTCCCTTCTTGTTGTGGAAATTCAATTGCCAAACGATAACTTCCTCCATTTAAATACTGAAAAGTGGCTTTCCCTTTTTCTCCAACAACCTGAGTTCCAATCTGCCTTTTTCCTGAAATATCTTCTAGAATCACCTTGGCATTTTTTGCCGGTTTGCCTGAAAAGAATGGAAATATTGCGATGAATAAAAAAATTAGAAGCCTCATATTTTTAATTTTTAAATTACTCAAAGTTGAAATAAATTTCCTTAGGAATTCTATAATTAAATAAAATATTTTTAACACATTTCTGTCAAAACACTTATATGATGATACTTATAAGTACACCATTTAAATATAAGTTATAGATTTGTTGTACTGATTATTTAAACTGTTGTCAAATGGTTACTTTAACAAAAGCGGAAGAAAGAATAATGCAAATATTGTGGAAAATCGAAAAGGGCTTTATCAACGATATCCTTGAACATTTTCCTGAACCAATACCTCCTTACAATTCGGTTTCAACAATTGTACGGGTGCTGGTAAAAAAAGAGATTGTGGGTTTTAAAGCTTACGGGAAAACATACGAATACTTTCCACAAATCTCGAAAGAAGATTACCGAAACGGGCAATTAAACAGGTTAACCAAAAACTATTTTGGAAACTCGTTAAAACAGGTGGTTAACTTTTTCTCTGAAAACAAAAACCTCGACCTAAAAGAGGTCGAAGAAGTAATGAGAATGCTAGAGGAAATAAAAAATAAAAAGAAAGAGTAGTTTTAAATACATGTTATTAAAATCCTTCGATCTGACGAACACCTTTTTATAAAGAAGGACTCGTCTCCCTTGGAAAAGGGGGAATTAAAGGGGG
>JABMPI010000224.1 GCA_013203755.1 Bacteroidota bacterium | reverse complement strand
TAGTTTTGCAAGATGCTGGTTTAGGATATAATTTGTACTTCTTCCACCTTCACCGGAATCCAGCAAGACTCCTTTATCGATCAAATCCTGAATATCTCTATGGGCAGTATCTCGATGTACTTTTGTCATCTTCGCCCATTTGGATGAATGTAACTTGCCAACGAAATCACCTTGGAGCTTATTGATCATTTCAATCTGTCTCTCATTGAATTGAGTGTTTTTATGTAACTCCCAGAATTTTGCCTTCACCAATATTTTCGATAATGTCTCATCGGTTATTTCAAGTGCATCAGTCAGACGTTCAAAGTACCAAACGAGCCATTGGCTTATGTCCATACTTCCTTTTTGGGTGGACTCCAATATATCATAATATCCCTTTTTAGATTTCATGATTTGAGCCGACATACTATAGAACCTTTGGTTGGTTCTATCTGCCCTGGCTAATTGAGTATCTGCAATGGCTCTGGCAATTCTTCCATTTCCATCATCAAACGGGTGGATACTTACAAACCATAAATGGGCTATTGCTGATTTAACTACAGGCTCCATGCTTTCATCTGTATTGAACCACACCATAAACCGTTTCATTTCTTCTTCTAATCGCAGAGCTTCAGGAGCGGTATAATGTACTTTTTCCTTTCCCATTGCCCCTGATACAATTTGCATTGGACCGTGTTCATCCCCTCTCCATTCACCTACTGTTATCTTATTCATACCACTTCTTCCTGTTGGGAATAGGGCAGCATGCCATCCACTCACTCTATCTTTGGTTACGGGGTCTTTATATTTCTGAGTTGCATCCAACATCATCTCTACAACCCCCTCTACATCCCGACTTGCATTTGGTAATCCTGATATTTCCATCCCAAGCCTCCTGGCCACTGACGATCTTACTTCATTTGGATTCAATAACTCTCCTTCGATTTCACTTGACTTAACAATGTCTTCTGTTAATGTCTGAAGTACGGCTTCCTCCCTTAGTTCGAACCCCATACCTTCCATTCTGCCTATTAATCTACCTTGCAGATCACGTACTGTACTCACGTATGGGAGCAGTGTATCATTATCCCATTTGAAGTTTGGCCAATCTTTGCTTTGATGTAAATACATTGTTATTACTTTTAAATGCCGTATTTAATACTACGAATATAGGATGTATTTGGTGCATTACAAAATAAATGCAGTACGAATTACGTCAATAAAGGTGTTTAATTGCCGTTTCTTAAATTAAATGCAGCGTAATTTACGTCAAAAATAGCACTTAATTGCCGTATTAATTAGGAATGGATCTCTCCAATGTTACAGGAATAATTGTCGGAATTTATTTTCCAAATATCCTTTCCCAAACCGATTTTTTCTCATAATCAGTAAATGTTGTATCTAAAATCACACCTTCGGGAACTATAAGTTCCTGAGATTCCATATCCATTTTATTGTTCAAATCCAAAACTATACTTCCACCTTTTTTTGTTCGCATTTTTTCAAAATCGTTATTGATAGCATATTTTGCAATCTTGGCCAATTCAATAATGGTTTTGTCTTTTGCAACAATTTGTTTTTGTTGAAACTCAATTTGTGCTGTATAGGTTGGCACTATGAATAAGCGAAGGATTATCCAAAATGCAATGATTGTGACTGCCATGGAACCGGCAATTAGGATTCTGTTTTCGATTTGATTTGGTAAAGACATTTGATTAATTTTTAAGTTATTTATAACGTTGTAAAAGCAGATTATAATGGACGAGAAAAAGTTGATCGGTAATGCAATAATCAGCAATTGCAGCAATACATTCTTTACTCCTTATTTTCCTGTAAAATCCTTGGCCTTCCCGGGAGCCTGCGGAATTTGTATTCCCTTCAAGAGTGTAATAGTTGTTGTTGTCCTGGCCAACAATTAAAACGATGTGACCATATCTTTTTAGGCGTTGATAATAGATAGCGCCAACCATTCCCGGTTGAACGGTAAAAAACTTATCTCCCCATTCTTGTTTCCAAACCACATTTTGTTTGAACCAATCTGTTACCCTTGCTGAATGTGGAGCAGGGATATTAGCATCGAAATGGATTTTAGCCTGTGAACTGGCACACCAAGGATAACCGCGGTTACCAGATAATCCACACAATTTCATGGATTCGGAAATACGTGGATGGTCGTTGTTGCCAGTAATTTCCACAACTCCTAACCAAGTTTGTGCTTCGCTAATTAATATTAGTGAAGCTTCTTCTCTGATTTTGGAAATATGTTGTTTATCTACATTGCTGAAAGAATCCCGACAAACCCCAAAAACAGGATTGCACGTTGTAACCAGGAGTATAAAAACTTTTGTGAATTGGATAAATCTGCCCATGATTGATTTGATTTTTTCATTAATCCGTATTGGTATGTATCGGGATATTGAATTGTATGAAGCAAGCGCGAAATACCTAGTGCCAAAAGGAAAAGTACTGTTGCCGGAACGACCTTTCCAATTTTCTCGGGAGTCATAGAGAACAGACCAAGCATTGTTGAAATGTAATTGTAGCAGCTGGCTATAATTATAGCTAAAGGAATGGTCCAAAAATCGGATAGTTTACCCATTAATTTTTTCATTGTCTATTTTTTGAAGTTTTGGAAACAGGCGCTTTAGCCAGTACCAGAAAATTTTGAATAATAATC
>JABMPI010000223.1 GCA_013203755.1 Bacteroidota bacterium | reverse complement strand
GTATCCGTTCCTGGGATCACAATACCGACAAATGGGATTATCCGGTTATTATAGATAACATGATGAACCTGGAGTTATTAATGTGGGCAGCTCAGGAAACGGGTAATGAAAACTTTAGAGAGATTGCCATAATACATGCACAAACCACAATGAAGAATCATTTTCGCAATGATAATTCATCATACCATGTTATTGACTATAATCCGAAAACCGGTGCAGTTGAAAACAGAAATACCCACCAGGGATATTCAGATGAAAGTGCCTGGTCACGCGGACAAGCCTGGGGATTGTATGGCTTTACAATGATGTATCGCGAGACAGGCATGGAGGAATTTTTAATGCAGGCAGAAAAAATTGCAGCATTTATTTTAAGTCAGCAGGGTATTAAGGAGGGCAAAATTCCTTATTGGGATTTTAATGCTCCAAATATTCCGGATGAACCCTACGATGCCTCGGCAGGTGCAATTATTTCAGCTGCTTTATTTGAATTGGAAGGTTTTTCGGATAAAAATGGAGCGTATAGTGAGGTAGCAAAAAACCTCTTGGCAAGCTTGTCATCTGCCGAATTCTTAGCACCGGTTGGTGAAAATGAAGGCTTTTTATTAAAACATTCAACGGGTCATAAACCGCATAATTCGGAAATAGATGTACCAATAGTATATGCTGATTACTATTTTTTGGAAGCACTAATTAAAAATATAAATATGGGGAAAAATTAAGTAACAAAACAAAATCTAAAAAAGTAAAATCGATAAAGTAATTTTTTAATTATTAATAACTAAAACTAAATTTGTATGAGAAACAAAAATGGAATTAAAAAAGCAATGAGCTTTTTAATGCTATGTCTATTTTTTGTTACGGTTAGTATAAGTGCTTATGCACAGCAAACTGTAACAGGGAAAGTTGTTGATGAAGGAGGATTGCCTCTGCCTGGAGTTTCCGTTGTAATTAAGGGAACTACAACAGGTACTGTTACCGGAATTGATGGTGACTTTTCTGTACCTAACGTAAGCTCGGAAGCAAGGTTGGTATTTTCTTTTGTTGGAATGACTTCTCAGGAAATAGCAGTGGGTAATCAGACTTCTGTTAACATTACATTGGAAACTTCATCTATTGGTTTGGACGAAGTTATTGCAGTTGGTTATGGAACACAGAAAAAAGCAAACCTTACCGGTTCGGTAGCGATGGTTACTGCCGAACAATTGGAAAATCGTCCGATTATAGCTGCAGGACAGGGTTTGCAGGGAGTTATTCCTAACCTGAACATTTCCATTCGAAATGGTGACCCAACACGTACTGCTGACTTTAACGTTCGTGGTTTCGAATCAATTAACGGTGGTAGCCCACTTATTTTAATTGATGGTGTACCGGGTAATATGGACAAAATTAATCCGAACGACATTGAAAGTGTTACGGTTCTAAAAGATGCAGCTGCAGCTGCAGTTTATGGAGCTAGGGCAGCATTTGGTGTTATCTTGGTGGCAACCAAAAGAGGCCAGAAGGGTAAAATGAAGGTTACTTTGGGTTCAGAACTGTCGCTTACCCAACCGATCTTCTTAATTGATCCTATTGAAGATCCTTATGAATCTGCACGCGCATGGAATATTGCACAGGTAAATACTTCGGGAAATGTACAATATGATGATGATGCCCTGGCAGGATATAAAACCTATAGTGATAATCCTACATTCGAAAATGCATGGAAGGTAGTTGATGGAGGTCTTCGCCACTATGGTTATACGCCATTTAAAGATATGACCATAGCCGATAATTCCCTTCAACAAAAGCACGATATGACTATTTCGGGTGCAACTGAAGATGCCGCTTATTATGTATCTTTTGGTTACCTGGATAAAGAGGGTTGGGCTAATCTTCCAAAAGATAAGAACTACAATTACAAAAGGTACAATATTTTAATGAAGGCTGATTTTAAAATCAACGACTGGTTAAGTATGGATGAGCAGATAAGCTGGAGTGCAGAGCAGAAAGACAATCCGCACTTTTATAACTGGGACGTTAACATTAACTCCATGGCCAGGGTAAAACCTAACTCCATGGCTACATTCCCCGACCTTCCTTATTATGTGGAACAGGGTGACCACGACGATTATGCGCAATATATAGGTATGGATTTTTTAAGTGTAAATCCTATACCATACTGGGAACAAGGTGGACGTGACACCGAGACAAAACATCGTTTGTTGGTAAAACAAGGAATTACCCTTACTCCCATAAAAGGATTACGCGTAAGGGGAGATTTCTCCTACAGCACCTATAATGCTGCACGCCAGGATGTGCAGAGTAAAATTGTAGGGATTGCAAACACTGACCTCTTGAATTTGACAGTTGGGAATGGTTTTAGTGGAGACAACTTTATTAGAAATTGGGCAACTTATAATCAGTATTATGTAATGAATGCTTATGCTGAGTACACTTATGATGAATTGGCAGATCATTTCATTAAAGCCATGGTTGGTTACAACCAGGAATGGGGACGAAATACTCAATTTAGTGGCAGGGCAAATGATTTAATTACACCTTTAATTCCTGATCTTGGTGCAACAACTGGTGTGCAACAAACATGGGGTGGTAAATCTCATGTTGCACTACGTGGTGTATTCTACAGGTTAAACTATAGTTATTTAGACAAGTACCTGATTGAAGCCAATGGCCGTTACGATGGAACGTCACGTTTTCCTACAGATGACCGTTTTGGATTCTTCCCATCAGTATCTGTTGGTTGGAGGGTATCAAGCGAAGGTTTTATGGAAGGTGCCAGCAACTGGCTCGATAACCTGAAAATACGTGCTTCTTATGGTACACTGGGTAACCAGTTATTGGGAAGCAACTACTATCCTTATATTTCTACAATGGGATCAGGACAATCGTCGTATATGTTCGCAGGAGGTAAAATACCTTATGTAAGTGCTGCAGGTTTGGTTAGTCCTACATTAACATGGGAAACCGTTGCAACCCGGAATATTGGGTTAGATTTTACCGCGCTTAATCAACGTTTGGATTTCTCTTTCGACTACTATATCCGCGATACCAAAGACATGTTAATGGAAGTGGAATATCCTTCAATCCTGGGTACTTCGGCACCAAAATCCAATGCTGCCGACCTGAGCACTCGGGGTTGGGAAATTGCGACTACATGGCGCGACCGTATTGGTCAGGACTGGATGTATAGTTTAACTGTAGGTGTGGCCGACAACCAGTCAGAAATTACCAAGTACGACAATCCAACCGGAGCCCTTTCAGAACATTACGTAGGTAAACAAATGGGTGAATTCTGGGGATATGTAACCGAAGGTATTTTTCAAACCGATGAAGAAGTGGCAGCTCATGCCGATCAATCGAACCGTGGCGCCAACTGGAAAGCAGGTGATATGAAATATAAGGATTTAAATGGCGACGGATTTATCAATGCAGGTAGTAATACACTGGATGATCCGGGTGACCGTCAGATTATTGGTAACAATACCGCACGTTATTCATGGGGATTTACTCCTGATGTTCAGTATAAAAATTGGACATTAAATCTTTTCTTCCAGGGACTGTTCAGGGATTATTTGCCTGGTAATGGTAACTGGAATGCATTCTACCCGTTTAATGCAGGACACGCTGAAAAGTGGTACCTCGAGGAATCATGGAGTCCTGATAATCCGAACGCTTATTTTGCAAAACCGGGTATTTCAACCAAAGACGGTAAAAAGAACATTCATCCGCAAACCCGTTTTGTGCAGGATGCTTCTTACATCCGTTTAAGAAACGTTACTTTGAGCTACGAAGTCCCGGAAGACTGGGCTGCTAAAGCAGGTATGAGCAGAGCACTGTTGTATCTGTCGGGTATGAACCTTTGGACCGGTTCTAAAATGCATAAACCGCTTTATCCTGAACAAACATCTACTGTTACGCAGGAGTACTATTTTGAGAAACTTTTTACATTTGGTGTAAAAATTACATTCTAATAACTATTAAAAGAAGAAAAAATGAAAAGACATATTATAAAACTTAGTTTAGTAGTTTTTGCAACATTTTTATTTTTTAGTTGCAACGATGATTTCCTGGAAAGATATCCTTTGGACAAAATTAGTGCGGAAACTTTTTGGACTTCAGCAAACGACTTGGAGGTATACAACAACAGTTTGTATAACCGTCTCAGAGACGACCGTGATGTTAATGTACTTACAGGACATCAGGACGGATACACGAGTAGCCGCATAAGCGTTTGGTATCTCGATGAGTTTTCAGACAACATTGCTCCGCGACACTCCAGGCATAACGATTATCAAAAAGTCCGCGCAGGTAAACACACTGTTATGTCAGGTGCACGTTGGTATGGCTGGCATTCCGACGGATTTCGACTGGCAAGAGAAATTGCCGTGGGTATAGAAGGTTGTGGAATGGCTTTGGAAAATGGAGTTTCAGCAGCAGAAGTGAATAAGTATTTAGGGGAACAAAGATTAATCCGAGGAATATGGTATGCAAATAAGGCATTCAAATTTGGCGATGTACCATGGATTGAAAAACCACTGAATATTGATTCAGAAGAGTTGTACGGTCCGCGTAATCCAAAAGCTGAGATTATGGACAAAGTTTTCGCCGATCTGAATTTTGCCTGCGAAAATATACCAGACTGGGGCAACAAAACAAGATTGGGCAAATGGGCTGCTTTAACAATGAAATCCAGAATATTCCTGATGGAAGGTACCTGGAGAAAATACCACGGTACCGGAGATGCTGGACCTTGGTTGCGAGGTGCTGCCGAGGCTGCCAAAGAACTAATGGATGCCGGTAAATTTTCATTGCATAATACAGGAAATCCTGACATGGATTACAATGCCATTCATAAAATGTTGGCTTTGGATGGTGAATCTGAGGTAATTCATTATAGAAAATACCTAAAAGGTGTTGGTATGAGTAACCATGTTCAAAGTTACCACAGAGGTTATAATGGAGGTGCAACCAAAAGTTATGTTGAAGATGTTCTTTGTACCGATGGTAAGCCAATTACCCTGACTGATTTGTACATGGGCGACGAGGTTTATGAAAATATCTTCGAGAACCGTGATCCACGTTTACGTCAGACTGTTCTTCACCCTGATGATCCGGCGGTTTGGAGTTGGAATAAGGTAGATGGCAGAACTTATCCACGTATCGATGGTATGTCAGGAGGTATTAAAAGTACCACCGGTTACCACATTATTAAAGTGTATGAAGTTGGTGCAGCACATGCAAGTTATAACTCTTCAAGTACACCTGCTATTATTATGCGTTATGGTGAAGTTCTATTAAACTATGCAGAAGCCAAAGCTGAATTGGGAGAACTGAATCAGGCTGTATTGGACGAAAGTATTAACCTCTTACGCGACCGCGTTGGCATGCCACCTATGACCATGGATGTACCAATGGATCCACGATATGCCCATTGGGGAGTTCCTGCAACAACTGTTGAAATCCGTCGTGAGCGTCGTATTGAACTCTTTATGGAAGGTTTCCGTTACGACGACCTGAGACGCTGGAAATTGGGTAAGGAATTAGAAATTCCTTCTCTGGGTATGCGTTGGGATGCTGCCAATAGTGCACGATTTGACGTTGATGGTAAAGCAACTATAAAAACCAAAGATGTTGACGGTGTTACTTACCTTGCTCCTTATGTAGGAACCGACTGGGAAGGCCCTGTATTTGACGAAGGCAAACACTACCTGTGGCCATTGCCACTGAGTGCAATTTCGCAAAATCCAGCTCTTGGACAAAATCCGGGTTGGCAATAGAGCTAAGTATATTCTAAATAGAATAATGAATTAAGAATCAAAGCCGTTATTCGTCAGCTGACGGATGGCGGCTTTGTTTTCCTTTTTTTGATTTTGCACTCTTTGCGCG
>JABMPI010000222.1 GCA_013203755.1 Bacteroidota bacterium | reverse complement strand
TCGAATCTTTATTGTGTAACGACTTGAAGATAAACAATTAACATCGCTTTTATTTGTTTTTAATTTACATTTTTAAGTAATACAATATGTTAAGGTTTTACTTCAACCATTCGAATGTAACGTAATGATCGGGACTCATTCCTAACGTTTTGTAAGTTTTCTGTGCCGCCAAATTAGATTTGTCAGCATATAAACGAATGCCATTTAAATTATCGTTTTCTAAAACCAACGATTTAATGTGCGCATACATGTTACGGTAAACTCCTTTTCTTCTGAATTCCTGTAAAACATACACCGATTGAATCCATAAAATTGTTCCGTTTCGCCAGTCGCTCCACTCAAATGTAGTTAGTAATGAACTTACTACTTGTTTGTCGATTGCTGCAACATAATATTGCCCTTTTGAGTTGTCGTTTACAACTGCTGAAACACCCATTTCAACCGTTGGTTTGTCCAGCTCAATTCCCTCAGTTTCGCTGGCCATTTTTAGTTGAAATTCTACAATCTGGTCAATGTCGTCTATAGTTGCTTTTCTTATAATCATTTTATGTAATTATATAAAAGAGGTTATTTTATAAAATACTTTTATCAAAATACGACTAAAATAGCAGCACGAATAAAGTATTCAAAAAACTTTGTGGGAAGTTAAAACATGAAATATATTATTGGTTTACGGCTTAATTCTATCCATAATTTCCTCAACCTTAATACGTTCTTCAGGTAAAAGAACCAATTGAAACTTTTCTTTTTCCAGCATCGCGCTAACTTTTGGTCCTACTTCTCCGGTAATGATAGTCGTTACTTTTTCTCCCCTTAAGAAATCGACGAGTTGAATGCCACTATTTTCTGTATCCTTGAAGGGATTTTCGATTATTGAATATTGATTTTTTTCGGCGTAATAAATCACAACATTTTCACATTTTCCAAAACGTAAATCAAGAAGCGATTTTTCGGTTTTACCCGTCGATGATATTGCAAATATTTTCTCCATTTTAAGCTATTGTTTTTCTTAAAGTAACAATTAAGTGTCAAAAAGTTTTAGTTCTATTGTGTTTTTAATTCTTCCCAGTATTCTACTGCGCGTCGTGTGTGGGGAATAACAATGGTGCCACCAACCAAATTTGCAACTCCGAAAATTTCAAAAACCTCATCGGTATTTACTCCTTGTTCGTAGCATTTTTCAAGATGGTATTTAATGCAATCGTCGCAACGTAGTACCATCGAAGTAGCCAGCCCAAGCATCTCTTTTGTTTTAGTACTTAAAGCTCCTTCCTGGTAAGTAAGGGTGTCGAGACTGTAAATCCGCTTCATTACTTTGTTGTTTGAAGCCAGTATCTTTTCATTCATTTTATTCCGGTAAACATTAAATTCATCGACCAGTTTCCCCATTTTATATTTTTACTTTATATTGGTTTTTAAATTCATTCATCTGAAATAACTCTTGTTTGCTATTCATTAAAAGTCCAATATTTTTAATGAAAGAAGATTTCAAAGTTATTCTTTTTTTGAAAAATTGAAAGATGATACAGAAAACCATTCAAATGTTGGAGAATTAATGTTTATTCGAACAGTTCAAATTTTGTATATTTATACGCTCTCTAAAAATTAGTAAAAAATTAACTTTTAAAAATTATCAAATGTCAGGTCACAATAAATGGTCATCCATAAAACATAAAAAAGGAGCTGCAGATGCCAAGCGCTCTAAAATATTTTCGAAACTTTCTAAAGAGATTACCGTTGCTGCAAAATTGGGTGGAACAGACATTGAGTCTAATGCGCGTTTGCGACTTGCTGTGCAGAATTCTAAGGGGCAAAACATGTCTAAAGATGTGATTGACAGGGCAATACATAAAGCAGAAAAAGATGCGTCTACCTTTGAAGAACTAACCTTTGAAGGGTATGGGATTGGGGGAATAGCAATTTTTGTTGAGTGCCTTTCTGATAATAATAATAGGACAGTAAGTAGTGTTCGTTCTGCTTTTACAAAGTTTGGCGGGCATCTTGGAACAAATGGTTCGCTCAGTTTTTTATTCGATAGAAAAGGGATATTTGTGATCCAAAATTTAGACAACTTAGATTTGGAAGAATTTGAGTTGGAAATGATTGATGCGGGCGCTGAAGAATTTGAAGAAAATGAAAATCTAATTATGGTAACCACCGCATTAGAAGATTTCGGGAATGTTTCAAAAAAGCTGGAGGAGATGGGTATTGAGCCTGAAAGTCAGGAGCTACAGCGAATTCCAAATACTACGACTACACTAATTATTGAAGATGCGAAAAAGGTACTTCGTTTGGTGGAAAAGCTTGAAGATGACGATGATGTACAGAAAGTGTTTCATAATTTAGAAATTACAGATGATTTGGAAAAATCATTGGAGTAAATTATAGTTATTAACAATAAAATACTTTGTTTGGGCTACCGAAGACGAGACTTCGCGTACAGGGCAATGCAGTGTGAAAAAGTTCGTTCTTTATTTATCAGTTTTTGATTTATATTTGCACTCTCAATTTATGGGAAACGAGTCAGGTTATTTGATAGTTGTAGCGTGAGATTATTAACTAAGCGGGTTACATCAAATATCATTGAAAATTGTGGATTTAATGAGATGAAATGAGCATGATAAATTGTTGTCACACAGGGAGATGATTGGTCGGCGAGTTACATATGATACCATAAGGAATAAACAATTTTACCATATGAAATAATGAGGATTCTTTTTCTTTTTATTACAAGCCTTTTTGCCAGTCAATTGTTATTTGCACAGGCAACATTTTCCGACGAAAATCAGGAAGAAACTACCCAGCCCGAAATTTTGCAAAATCTCCAGGTCAATCAGGATCCACGTCTGGATAAGATGTTAAACTGGCACATCGAAAAGAATATCAAAAAAGATGGAATCGATGGTTTTCGTGTTGAAATATTTTTTAGTTCAGAGTCTGATGCTTTAAATCAAGCAAGAAGTAAGAAGGTTGAATTTTTATCAGAATATCCCGATTACGAAGTTCAAATAAAATATGATGCTCCAAATTTTAGGGTAAGGATTGGTAATTACAGAACAAAAAATGAAGCATTAAAATTGCACAAAAAAATAGAAAAAAGCTATCCAATGGCTTTTATAGTTCCCGATAAAATTAAATTTCCTTTGCTGAAACAAGTAAATTATGAGTGAACAGATTAAGCACGAGTGTGGAATTGCTTTAATACGATTATTAAAACCCTTGTCGTATTATCAGGAAAAATACGGCACCTGGAAATATGGGCTAAACAAGTTGTATTTGTTAATGGAGAAGCAACACAATCGAGGGCAAGACGGTGCTGGTGCGGTTTGTGTAAAAACAGATTTGCCTCCGGGTAATTCATATATAAGTAGGTACCGTTCGGCTCAGCAAAATCCTATTTTGGATGTTTTTAATGAGATAAATGCACCCTTGCAGCAAGCTCAGTGGGATCAGATTGATATTAATGATTCGGAATGGGCATATAAAAATTTTCCTTTTGCTGGTGAACTATATTTAGGTCATTTACGGTACGGTACTTTTGGTAAAAACAGTGTCGATTTGGTTCATCCTGTAATGCGTGAGAATAATTGGAAATCGAGAAATCTGGTACTTGCCGGAAATTTTAATCTTACAAATACCGAAGAGTTGTTTGGTGTATTGGTTGATTTGGGACAGCATCCAAAGGCATACACAGATACAGTAACAGCGCTCGAAAAAGTTGGGCATTTTCTTGATGAGGAAAATCAACTGCTATTTAGAAGGTACAAAAACGAAGGCGCTGCAAACAACGAAATTTCAAGTCAAATAGAAAAGAATTTAGATATTCAAAATATACTCGAACGTTCTACTAAAGACTTTGATGGTGGTTATACAATTGCCGGATTAGTTGGCCATGGCGATGCCTTTGTGGTTCGCGATCCCTGGGGAATTAGACCTGCTCATTATTATATCGATGATGAGATTGTTGTGGTGGCTTCCGAGCGAGCGGTTATTCAAACCGTAATGGATGTTGGTGTAAACGAAGTAAAAGAAGTTACTCCGGGTGAAGCATTGATTATAAAAAAGGATGGTACCATTAGTAATCAGATGATTCGGGTTCCGCATAAAAGAACATCGTGTTCTTTTGAGCGCATTTACTTTTCTCGTGGAAGCGATAAAGATATTTATAAGGAACGGAAAGAGTTGGGGCGTTTAATTTGTCCGGCTATTTTGAGATCAATTAATTATGATTTCAAAAATACTGTTTTTTCATTTATACCGAATACCGCGGAAACTGCATTTTATGGAATGATTGAAGGGGTGAAAAATTATCTGGTTGATTGGAAAATTGATGAAATTAAAAAGAAAAATGGTTCGCTAACTAACGACGATATTAAACGCATTATTTCTTTTGAACCAAGAGTTGAAAAGATTGCTATTAAAGATGTTAAACTTCGGACTTTTATTGCTGATGATGCCAGTCGCGATGACTTGGTTGCACATGTTTACGATGTTACTTATGGTGTTATTAAAAACTATGAAGACACATTAGTAATTATCGACGATTCAATTGTTAGGGGAACAACTTTGAAAAAAAGTATTCTTAAAATTTTGGATCGGCTTAAACCGAAAAAAATTATTGTGGTCTCTTCAGCTCCACAAATTCGCTATCCAGATTGCTATGGAATAGACATGGCACGACTGGATAAATTTATTGCCTTTAACGCAGCCATTGCTCTGTTAAAAGATGAAGGAAAAGAGTCGGTGATTCAAGATGTTTATAAAAAGTGTAAAGAGCAACAAAATTTGCCTAAAGAAGAGATGGTAAATTATGTTCGCGAAATATATAAATCGTTTACCCCGGAGCAGGTTTCGGCTAAAATAGCCGAATTGCTAAAGCCCGAAGATTGTAAAGCAGAAGTGGAAATTATTTACCAGTCGGTAGAAGATCTGCACAAAGCATGTCCGAATGATTTGGGTGATTGGTATTTTACGGGTAACTATCCAACTCCGGGAGGAAACAGGGTTGTTAATGGTTCGTTTATTAATTTTGTTGAAGGGAATGATAAACGCGCTTATTAATTTTGCAAATCTGGTTTTGTAAAAACTGCAAGTACCAAAAATAAAAAAGGACATTTACCACTGGTAAATGTCCTTTTTCTTTAGATTAAAGTTTCAATTGGTATTATTCCACTTCAGGAAACTCACTGCTTTCCTTGCCATTTATGTAGGTTTCAATGTGTCTGTCAACTTTTACCGAGTAAATATCTTCAATCGTCAGAATAATTCCGGTTTCCAAAACATTGCCAAATTTTTCGTTATTAATAGTGCCAAATGTTTTCATCGATGGCGACAAATTCATGTATGCATTAATAAGCGGAGGAACATTTTCCCCAAATTGTCTAACTCCTTGAATAAGGATTTTATAATTTTCACTGTAATCTTTTCCATCAAAAAGTTTTTCCATTGCTTCTTCGTCAAAATCGAATTCAACCGGGTCTTTCGGATAAGCAAGATTCTCCTTGTCTCTAAAATACATTCTAAAAAAGTATTGTATAAGATTTCTGGCTTCCTGATGAAAGTGCATGTACATGGTAATCTTTCCAAAGAAATATTTTATTTCAGGATGGTCAACAGTTAATGCACCCAACCCGTCCCAAAGATTATCTAATGCAAATAATGCCTTTGCACCTGCTTTGCTCGATTGATACTTAGGTTGAACAAACGAGCGTCCCAGTTCAAGCGTGTGTGGTAAATAGTCTTTTACAAATTCTTCGGAGAATGTAAAAACGCGGGACGTAGCGAGTAAAACATCACCATCTTCGTCTTTCGGAGCCTCGCCACAATGAATATAACGGTAGCCTCCTAAAATTTCTTTAGCATCCGGATCCCAAACAAGTAATTGTTTGTAAGGAACTTCGGCCGTGTCGTAATTATCTATGTCCGTCTCTTTGCCCGTACCGCCGCCTGCATCGCGAAATGTAATCTCACGCAGCCGGCCAATTTCGTGCATTAATGCGGGCGAGTCGTGATGGGTTACAATATATATTTCGTTGCCACCTTTATTGGTTTTTCTCAATAGTTTCTCGGGGGTTAGTTCGGCGTAAATCTCTTCCCTGGGAAGGGGTGCAATTATCTCTTTCATTTACGTGTATTTTTGAACAATGGAATGCAAAATTATAAAAATCTAATAAATGTTAGTTGTAATTTCGTTATTAATTTGTGCTATTAAATTACAGTTGGTAATTTATATACCTGGTCTTTTACCCAATCGGCCCATTCTTTGTGTGTTTTCGATTTGTCGAATTTAGTATAAGGAATGGGTTTTCCAAAATAAATAGGTATGTCTGCATTTTTATGTCTTACCGTTTCGTCAGGAAGTAGATACATTTCCAAATTCCATTTTAGGTGTAAGAATTTTCTGATTTTTGCGACTCTATAAAATCGTTTCGAGTTTCTTCCATCAATAAAAATTGGAATAACATCGCGTTTGTGTTTTATCGATTTAGAAATAAAATGCTTTTTCCAGTCCAAATCCATAATTTCACCTTTAATTTTTCGAGAGGCTAATCCCGACGGAAAAATTAAAATTTGCGAGTTAGAATTATAAGTATCTAAAAGTATTCGGGTTGCTTCCCTGCTATGTCCGCCATGTTTATTAACGGCCAGAAACATGGAACTCAAGTTTGGGATATTCATTAATATATCGTTGGAAAGAAATTTTATTTCCCCCAGCTTTTTAGTAACGTATTTCATTAAAAGCATTCCGTCGAAACCTCCAAGAGGGTGGTTGCTGGCAAATATAAAACGCCCGGAATCAGGAATATTTTCGTAGCCGTAAATGTGTTCTTTTACATTGAATTCTGTTACCACCTGGTCAACAAAATCAATTCCTGTTAAATGGCCATTTCTTTTTAGAAAATCATTGATAAATTCCAGTTGTACAATATGGCTGATGTATCGATAAATAAAGCCCGGTATTATCTTACCCAGTCTCGGACTTTTGCCTACAAACAACACCTTAATATCAATTGGCTTGAATTCTTTAGAATTTTTTTCCTCCACGTTTCAAAGTTTTATGCGGCAATTAAGTAAAAAATCGGCAAAAATTAAAACCATGGGTTGTTTTATCTGAATTGTAGGAAAATAAATGTTTTTCTGTTAGCTATCTCATTGATGTCAATGCAATTTCAAATCATACTTATTAACGATTTTAGTGGAGTTATTAACTAATGGAGTGTTTTTTCTTTAATTCAATTAAGTGATTGATTTTAGGCATATTGAAAGTGTGGTTGTTTAAAAACAAACATGTTTTAAACAAGTATTGAACATGTTTTAAACAAAAACAGGAGAGGATGTGTTTTGAATGTCGTGGAACAGAAGGGAATAAGGTGGCATGTTTTGGAATAATTTCTTACTTTTACCGTTAATAAATCAAGATTATTTAAAAATGATTGAATTTGCAGGTACATACAATGCTACTATCGACGACAAAGGTCGGATAGTTCTACCATCTGCCTTTAAAAAGGAGATGGGCGAATTGGCATTGGAGTCGCTCGTTTTAGAGATGAGCCTGCACAAAGAATGTCTTGATATTCACACCAATAAACATTGGCAAGAGCGGGTTGCTGAATTTAAAAGTACGCTCGACCCATTTGATGAGGACGATGATAAATTACTTCAGTTTTTCTATCAAAATTTTGTAAAAGTAACCATGGCGGGCAACGGAAGAATTAATATTCCCGCAGGTTATTTGGAGTATGCAAAATTGGAAAAAGGAGTTGAATTTATTGGAATGGGCGAATCTATTCGTTTGCTGGCTGCCAGAGAATCTAATGAGTCGGAAATGAGTAGAGCCGAATTCCTTGAGAAGCTAAAGCAAAAACGTCAACGAAAAATTGAGGGCAAATGACACAAGCTTATCACATACCGGTTTTGCCCAAGGAAAGTATAGGAGGGATGAATCTTCGTTCAAACTCCGATGTTGTAGATGCCACTTTTGGTGGCGGTGGACATTCCCGTTTAATTCTGGAACAATTGGGTGACGAAGGTCGGCTTTTCGCTTTCGACCAAGATGAAGATGCGGCAGGAAACGTGATAGACGACCGCCGCCTTTTTTTTATCCGTCATAATTTTAGGTACATCAAAAACTTCATGCATTTCTATGGAGTGAAACAAGTGGATGCAATTTTTGCCGATTATGGAGTTTCTTCTCACGATTTTGACGTTGCGGAGCGCGGTTTTTCCTTTCGTTTCGAAGGTGCTTTGGATATGCGAATGAATCAGGAAGCTGAAAAGGATGCGGCAAAAGTGGTGAATGAATATACCGAGCAGCGGTTAAAATCTGTTTTCCGAATGTACGGAGAAATAAAAAATGCCGGACGATTAGCATCTATTGTTTGCAAAAAGCGAAGTGAAAGACCAATTAGAACGACAACTCAACTAAAAGATATTGCATCGGAATGTGCACCAAAAGCAATCGAAAATAAATATTTGGCTCAAGTATTTCAAGCATTACGCATCGAGGTAAACGACGAAATGGAGGCGCTCAAAGAATTTATGCAGGCGTCTATGGATTTGTTGCAACCAGGCGGAAGATTGGTTGTACTTACTTATCATAGTTTGGAAGACAGATTGTGTAAGAATTTTATGAGATCGGGAAATTTCGAAGGGAATATTGAAAAGGATTTTTATGGGAACGTAATTTCTCCCTTCAAATTAATAAATAGAAAAGTAATTATTGCGGGCGAAGAGGAATTAAAAATCAACAGTCGTTCGCGAAGTGCAAAATTAAGAGTAGCAGAAAAAATAGAACATGCCTGAAAAATCAAAAAATAGCAAAAAATCAGGAGGTATGAAATCGTTTATCGGCGGTACCATTTTAACGGACGACCGAATTACGAAGCAATTGCCTTTTTTGTTGTTTTTGGCTTTTATGGGCATCATGTTAATTACTAACAGAAACTGGTCGGAGCGAACAATCAGGCAAATCGAAGTTTTGCAAGATGAGCTCGACGAGTTGCGTTCCGAATCTAAAACCATGTCGGCAAAACTAATGGGTGCCAGCCGACCCTCTGAAGTCGCGAAAAAAGTAGAAGACGCGAATATTGGTTTGCAGGAGCCGGTGAAGCCGCCGCAAAAATTAATTGTTCAAGAAAAATAGATAATCGTGGGAATTCGACGGACAATAATATCACGTATAGCAATTGTATATTTTGTACTACTTCTGTTTGGGGCAGTTGTAGTTTTTAAAATGATCTCTGTTCAGCAAATTAAAAACGAGAAGTGGGAAAAGATTGAATCTAATCTGAGCAAAAATACCATAATTGTTGAGCCAAATCGCGGTGACATTCGTGCCGACGATGGCAGTGTTTTGGCAACTTCAGTTCCCGGATATTATGTTCGAATAGATTTGGCATCGGAAGGTGTAAAACGCGTTTATAGTAACGAAAGCGACTCGCTTGCATATTGTCTTTCTGCCATGTTCAAAAATGGCTCGAAGGCGCAGTACAACCAAAAAC